>JAEENW010000190.1 GCA_016283945.1 Bacillota bacterium | reverse complement strand
GTCCTCCTGCGGGAGGATACGGGAAACGACGCCTTTGTTGCCGTGGCGGCCCGCCATTTTATCGCCGACGGAGATCTTTCTCTTCTGCGCGATATAGCAGCGGACGACCATGTTGACGCCCGGCGCCAGCTCGTCGCCGTTTTCACGGGTGAAGACCTTAACATCGACGATGATGCCGCTCTCACCGTGCGGTACACGGAGCGAAGTGTTTCTTACCTCTCTGGATTTCTCGCCGAAGATCGCACGGAGCAGTCTTTCTTCAGGCGTGGGATCCGTCTCGCCTTTCGGCGTCAGTTTGCCGACAAGGATATCCCCCGCTCTGACTTCCGCGCCGACGCGAATGATCCCTCGTTCATCAAGGTCCGCGATCTCGTTGGTGTTGGAGGACGGGATATCTCTCGTGATGACTTCCGGCCCGAGTTTTGTATCACGGGCTTCGACTTCGTATTCCTCGATATGGATGGATGTAAAGACGTCATCGCGGACGAGGCGCTCGTTGATCAGGACAGCGTCTTCATAGTTGTAGCCTTCCCAGGTCATAAAGCCGATAAGCACGTTCTTGCCCAGGGAGATCTCACCCATCGAAGTGGACGCGCCGTCGGCGATCGGGTCGTTCTTTTTCACTTTTTCACCGACAGAAACGATCGGGCGCTGGTTGATGCAGGTACCCTGGTTGCTGCGGGCGAATTTCAGAAGCTTATGCGTTGTCTCGCCAAGCTCTTTATACTGGATCGTGATCGAGTCGGCCGTTACTTTTGTGACGACACCGTCGTCCTCGGCCAACGGGACCGTGCCCGAATCACAGGCGGCTTTATACTCCATGCCGGTCGCGACGACAGGCGATTCCGTCACAAGAAGAGGAACAGCCTGGCGCTGCATGTTGGATCCCATCAGGGCGCGGTTCGCGTCGTCGTTCTCAAGGAACGGGATCATCGCGGTACCGATGGACACTACCTGGCGCGGGGAGACGTCCATGTAGTCGACGGTCTCTCTGGCGTGGAGGTCAACTTCTCCGAGGGAGCCTCTGGCGAGGACCTTGGCGTTGACGAAGCGGCCTTCCTCATCGAGCGGCTCGTTGGCCTGGGCGATGATCAGGTCCTCCTCCTCGTCGGCGGTGAGGTAGTCGATATCGGTCGTCACGATGCCGGTCTGCCTGTCGACCTTCCTGTAGGGGGTCTCTATGAAACCGTATTCGTTGATCACTCCGTAGGTGGTGAGCGAGCCGATCAGTCCGATGTTCGGACCTTCAGGCGACTCGATCGGGCACATGCGGCCGTAGTGGGAGTGGTGTACGTCTCTGACCTCGAATCCGGCCCTCTCTCTGGAGAGTCCGCCGGGGCCCAGCGCGGAGAGCCTTCTCTTGTGAGTGAGCTCGGCGAGCGGGTTGGTCTGGTCCATGAACTGGGACAGCTGGGAGGATCCGAAGAACTCCTTGATAGCCGCGGTCACGGGCCTGATGTTGATGAGGTTCTGCGGGGTGGTGGCCTCCACGTCCTGGATGGTCATCCTCTCCTTGACGACTCTCTCCATCCTGGCGAGTCCGATGCGGAACTGGTTCTGCAGCAGCTCTCCGACGGTCCTCAGCCTTCTGTTGCCGAGGTGGTCGATGTCGTCGACGGCTCCGATGCCGTCCTCGAGTCCGAGGAAGTAGCTTACGGAAGCGACCACATCGTCGAGGATGAGGTGCTTCGGGGAGAGCACGTTCCTTCTGGAGTACATGTAATCGATGAATTCAGCTTCGTCCTTGCCGATGCCTCCGCCCGGATGCTCGGCGGACCACTTGTCGTAGACCGCTCTGAGCGCGGGGAAGAAAGCCTCGACCGGGAGCTTGGCGGCCTTCACGTCCAGACCCGCGTACGGGGTGCCGGCGAGGAAGGCGCTGAGGCTCACGAAGTTGTTTCCGATGATCTTGACGGTGCCGCCGTCGCGGGTCCTGCTCTTGACGAGCACCCACTCGACGCCGGCGTTCTCGACCTTTGCGGCGTCCTCCCTGCTCATCCTGGCGCCCGCCTCGAAGAGCAGCTCGCCGGTGAGGGGATCGAAGACGTCGTCAGCCAGGACGCAGCCCGCGAGCCTGTTCCTGATGCCGAGCTTCTTGTTGTATTTATACCTTCCGACCTTCGCCAGATCGTATCTCTTGGCGTCGAAGAACAGAGCCTCGATGAGGTCGTAGGAGCTTTCGAACGTGGCGGGCTCGCCGGGACGCAGCTTCCTGTAGATGTCCTTGAGGCCCTGCTCGAAGTTCTGGGTGGTATCCTTTTCGAAGGTATCAGCGAGCCTCTTGTTGTCTCCGAAGAGCTCGACGATCTCGGCGTTGGTGCCCTCGTAGAGGGTGGAGGCGGCTTCGGTCCTGAACTCGCCGTACCTTCTTACCTTCTTTTTGAGATCCTCTTCGCTGATGCCGGGGTTCTTGCGCTTCTCAGCCTCGACCTTCTCCTCGACGGATCTGCCGGCGAGGGCCCTGAGTATCGTGGTGATGGGCTGCTTTCTGGTCCTGTCCACGCGCACGGAAAGAGAGAGGCCGGCGTCGGTCTCGTACTCGAGCCAGGCTCCTCTGTTGGGGATGATCTGAGAGCTGAAGAGCTTGTTGTTGGACTTGTCGGTGGTCACGGAGAAGTAGGGTCCCGGCGACCTGACCAGCTGGGTCACGACGACACGCTCAGCGCCGTTGTAGATGAAGGTGCCCTTCTCGGTCATGACCGGGAAGTCTCCCATGAAGACCTCCTGCTCGATGACCTTTCCGGTCTCCTGATTGATGAGCCTTACGCGCACCTTGAGGGGAGCAGCGTAGGTGGCGTCGCGCTCCTTGCACTCCTCCTGATCATATTTAGTCTCGTCCGAGAGCTCGTAGTCGACGAACTCCAGAGCGAGGTTGTCTGCATAGTCTCTTATCGGGGAAATATCCTCGAAGACCTCGGCGAGTCCCTCCTTGATAAACCAGTCGTAGGAGGCCCTCTGGATGTCTATGAGGTTAGGCATGGGCAGTACCGCGTCTATCTTCGAGTAGCTCATGCGCTTTGTTTTGCCTACGTAGATCGGCTTTGGCATTATTTTCCCTCCTTGTGGAATTTTCGCATTTTTGTATTCTCAGAGGCGATTTTTAACCTCATCGAAAAGAACACCAAAAGGGTTGCCCGCTGCGGACAACCCTTTTGTTGTTTCAGAAGGCTTCGCTACTTGAGCTCAACCTTAGCTCCAACTTCCTCGAGCTGCTTCTTGAGGGCTTCAGCCTCAGCGGTGGGAACGGCTTCCTTAACGGTGGACGGAGCCTTGTCTACGAGCTCCTTAGCCTCCTTCAGGCCGAGTCCGGTGATCTCACGGACGACCTTGATGACCTTGATCTTCTCAGCGCCGACTTCGGCGAGGATGACGTTGAACTCATCCTTGGTCTCAGCTTCGGGAGCGGCGCCGGCGGCGGCGACGGCTACGGGAGCGGCAGCGGAAACGCCGAACTCCTCTTCGCAAGCCTTTACGAGCTCGTTGAGCTCAAGTACGGTCATGCCCTTGATGGCCTCGATAATCTCTGCATGTGTCATTTTCTGATTTCTCCTTGATTACACATTCTTCGCCCTAAACGGCGAACGCGATGAAATACTTCTTACTGAGCGGCCTTGGCGTCCGCGACCGCCTGAAGCGTGCGGACGAACTTGCCGAGCGGGCTCTGAATGCTGCCCATGAACTTGGCGATGAGCTCGTCTCTGGAGGGGATGGAAGCGAGAGTCTGGAGACCCTCAGCGTCGTAGTAGACTCCCTCGACCACGCCGGCCTTGAAGGACATCTTGTCGAAGTCCTTGATGCACTTGGCGCAGACTCTGGCAGGGGCGATGGCGTCGTCGAAGCTGATGGCGAACGCGGAGGGACCGGAGAGATGGTCCTTGATCGCTTCGAACTTCGTGCCTTCGACAGCCCTGGCCATGAGAGTGTTCTTGTAAACTGTATAGTCAACGCCTGCCTCGCGCATCTGCGCTCTCATAGAGGTGGCCTGTTCTACAGTCGTTCCCATGTAGTCGATGACTACCAGAGACTCGGCTCTGTCAAGCTTTTCCTTGATCTCGTCCACGATGGCGGACTTGATCTTGATGCTTTCTACTGACATTTTTCTCCTTTCCGGCTTTCTCTGGTGAAAAGAAAGCCTTTTCGGTTTGTTGCAGACTGAAAAGGCTCTGATTTATGAATCGTAACCTCGGCTGGATATTAAGGATCTCTGCGGATCCACCTGCTGTCTACAGTTTTATATTCTGTTTTGCGTTTACGATCCGGCCTTTCGCCTTAGCCCAGGTTGAGCTTCTGCGGATTCAGCTTGATTCCAGGGCCCATGGTGGTGGCGATGGAAGCCGATCTGATGTACTGTCCCTTGGCTGCTGCCGGCTTTGCCTTGATAATGGCTTCGAGCAGGGCCATGAAGTTCTCCTGGAGCTTCTGGCTTCCGAACGAGGCCTTACCGATCGAGGTGTGAACGATGTTGCTCTTGTCCAGACGATACTCGACCTTACCAGCCTTGATCTCGGAGATAGCCTGAGCTACGTTCATGGTGACGGTGCCGGACTTGGGGTTAGGCATGAGTCCCTTGGGACCGAGGATCCTTCCCAGCCTTCCGACTACGCCCATCATGTCCGGGGTAGCGATGACTGCGTCGAAGTCGAACCAGCTCTCCTGCTGGATCTTCTGAGCAAGCTCTTCAGCGCCGACGAAATCAGCACCGGCGTCCTCGGCCTCGTGAGCCTTCTCGCCCTTAGCGAACACGAGCACTCTCTTGGTCTTGCCCGTTCCGTGGGGGAGGACTACCGCGCCTCTGATCTGCTGATCGGCGTGTCTTCCGTCGAGTCCCATCTTGAAGTGAGCTTCGACGGTCTCATCGAACTTCGCGACCGCTGTCTTGGGGAGCAGCTCGAACGCGGGCTCGATGTCGTACAGCTCAGCTCTGTTTATGAGCTTTGCCGCATCCTGATACTTCTTACCTTTTTTGGCCATTTGTTTACCTCCTGTGGTACTATCGGCTGATGTTCACAGCCTCCCAACTGTCAGCCCTCTACCAGAATGCCCATGCTGCGGGCGGTGCCCTTGATCATCTCGGTCGCGGTGTCGATGTTCGCGGCGTTGAGATCCGGCATCTTGAGCTGAGCGATCTGCCTTGCCTGTTCAAGAGTGATGGTAGCCACCTTGTTCTTGTTGGGCACACCGGATGCCTTGTCGATACCCGCTGCCTTCTTGATGAGGACGGGCGCCGGAGGCGTCTTGGTGATGAAGGTGAACGACTTGTCAGCGTAGACAGTGATCACCACGGGGATCGTCATGCCCGCCTGATCGGCGGTCCTGGCATTGAACTGCTTGCAGAAATCCATGATGTTGATGCCCTTCTGTCCGAGAGCCGGTCCTACCGGGGGAGCAGGGGTAGCAGCACCAGCGGAGATCTGAAGCTTTACATAGCCATCGATCTTCTTTGCCATTGCTTTTCTCCTTTCTGCGGGGCAGCCCCGCTATTTCGTTATATGGGATCCGAAGCTCCAGAGAGAGGAGGATCAGATCTTGTCTATCTGGTCGAACTCGAGCTCTACGGGGGTGGCGCGTCCGAACATGTCGACCTTCGTCCTGATGGTCTGCCTGTCCTCGTTGACTTCCTCCACCGTGCCCGCAAATCCCTTGAACGGACCGGATATGATCCTGACTGCGTCGCCGACCTCTACGTTGAGGACGATGACCGTCTTCTCGATGCCCATCCTTCTGACCTCCTCATCGGAGAGGGGAATGGGCTCGGAGCCCTGGCCTACGAAGCCGGTGACTCCCTGGGTGTTCCTGACGAGGTACCAGGACTCGTTCGTGACTATCATCTTGACGAGCACATAGCCCGGGAAGATCTTGCGGGTCTTGACGACGCGCTGATTGTCCTTGAACTCGACTCTGTCCTCGGTGGGGACCACGACCTGCAGGACGAGATCCTGCATGCCTCTGTTCTCGACGAGCTTCTCGAGATTGACCTTGACCTTGTTCTCGTGGCCGGAGTAGGTGTGGACTACATACCACTTGGGCTCCTTGCTTCTTATGAAGTGGCCCGCGGGGATCTCGTCCCTCTCGGCGGCCAGAGAAGCGCTCTGAGCGATCTCGCCGCCCTTTTCGCCTTTAATGATCTCTGCCATCGCTCTCTCCTACATGGAGATATTGAGTATCTGCTCGAGGATCGCGAGGATACCCGTGTCCATGAGCCAGAAGAGAAGCGCGAACGCGGCGCATACGACCAGAACGATCAGGGTGTACTTCTGAGTCTCCTTGCGGGTGGGCCAGACGACCTTCTTGAGCTCGGTCCTGACGCCCTTGAAATACTCGGACAGACGGCCCTTCTTCTGGGGCGCTGCGGCATTAGTATTTGCCATCGCGGTGTTCCTTTCTCTTAACTATCTGGTCTCTTTGTGGAGAGTTTCCTTCTTGCAGAACTTGCAGTACTTCATCATCTCGATGCGCTCGGGATTGTTCTGCTTGTTCTTCATGGTATTGTAGTTCCTCTGCTTGCACTCGTCGCAGGCGAGAGTGACCCTTACCCTTTTGCCGTTGTTAGCCATTTTTGTCCTCCGTAATTCATCCGCGGGACGCGGTTTATAGCGTACTCAAAATCGCCCTGTCCCCTTTTAGAGCATAGCGATACCCATATAAGATACCATCGGACCCCGGGGATGTCAACACAAAAAACCATTGAAATATAAATAAAAATTGCGGTTTTTTCTGCCGCCGGAGCCCCTCCGCGGGGCCTCCGGCACATCTTGGTCCGATGCTTTTCTTCAATACTATATGTAGTGTTTGGAGCGCCCCGCCCTCAGGCGAGCTCGCCATCCGCCTTTATGATCCTTTCGATGCTTATCGAAGATATTATCATGACCGCTCCAGAGATGAAGCCTATCCAGAGTATCGGGGAGTAGGAGCCGGCCAGGTCGTAGATCATGCCTATGCCAAGAGATACCAGCGCGCCGAAGGCGTTGGAGATGCTCACGTGGTAGCCGGACATGGTCTTCTGCCCCTGCATGCCGTAGGCGGAGACGCAGCACCTGGAGAGCCCGACGGAGCCGATCGCATAGCCGAAGCCGTAGACCAGTGACGCCACATACAGGATAGCTATCCTGTCGTAGAAGAATATGAAGCAGAGTATGGAGCACATTATGGCCGCCGCGAGGGTGATGACGGCCTTCCACACCGACAGCCTGTCGGCGATGTATCCGAAGATGATCTTGCCGGAGATGTTGCCTATCATGACCATGGACGAGAGCAGCGCGGCGGTGTCGAGGGTGTAGCCCACGGTCTGCGCGAATACGCTCACGTTGAAGATGAACTGCAGCATGATGCTCGAGCCGGTGAGCGTTAGGGCCGTGAGCGCGAAGCGCAGCGCGAGGTGCGGGATGTAGAGATCCCCTGCCTTCGCTCCCGGCTGGACCCCCGCCTTCGGCCTGTCGTCCTCGGCGAAGAGAGCCTCGTCCTTCTTCGGGAGCATGAGCTCGACGCCGATGAAGCCGACGATCAGGGTGATGACGCTGAACACGCCCATAGCCTTGAGGAAGCCCACCGCTCCGATGAGCTTGCCCGCGACCGGGCTGAAGAGCGCGCCGCCTATGCCGCTGAAGGCCGAGGCGACTCCGGTCATGAGGCCCGCGTTGCCGGGGAACCAGTGGCTGAGCACGTAGGAGATCGAGATCATCGATATGGAGATGAAGAGGCCTATCATGCCGGAGGCGATGTACCACATGATGCCCTTCGCCCCGAGCGTGAGCAGGAAGAAGCCCACGGCCACGCTGAGTACGGCGACCCTGAGGTACATCTTCTTGTTGGTCCTGAAGAAGAGCTTGGTCAGATAGGCTCCGCTGAGGGCGCCCGTTATGGCCCTGATGGTGTTGTGCGAGGCGATCTTCGTCATGCTCAGGCCGAGCTCGACCCTCATCTGCGCGAAGAAGACTCCGGACGAGTTCAGTATTATGCCTATTATCGCGCTCTGCACCATGCAGGCGCCTATCAGGACCAGAAGCTGGTCTTTGCTCATCTTTTTCATCGGATCATTCTCTTTCTTCCTGCATGCGTCCGGCGGCGTGCCCTGAGAGGCGCGGACGGTCTGCCTGATATCAAACGGTATAATGCCGCATAAACGGCTATATCATGATAACACGGCTGTCAAGGACGCGGGGCGTCCGGGACCGCGCGGCCGCAAGGCGGGCAGGAAAATGCCGCGCCCGGGGGCATGCGCCCTGAGCGCGGCACTGCATTTCGACAGCTCTGCGCGCATCCGGGATCTACGCCCCGAGGTACGCCTTTTTGATCTCGTCGCTCTCGAGCAGCTCGCGGCCGCTGCCGCTGAGGACTATGCGCCCGGTCTCGAGCACGTAGGCCCTGTCGGCGACGGAAAGAGCCGCCCTCGCGTTCTGCTCTACGAGGAGTATCGTGGAGCCCGCGGCGTGGAGATTCTGTATCATGTCGAAGATCTGCTCGACCAGTATGGGGGCGAGGCCCATAGAGGGCTCGTCCATCATTATCAGCCTGGGATGGCTCATCAGCGCCCTGCCCATGGCCAGCATCTGCTGCTCTCCTCCGGAGAGTGTGCCGGCGATCTGGCGGCGGCGCTCCTTGAGCCTCGGGAACAGCTCGAAGACCCTCTCGAGGTCAGCTTCGAGCGCGGCGGGCGGCTGGGTGTAGGCGCCCATCTCGAGGTTCTCCTCGACCGTCATGCGCAGGAATATCCTCCTGCCCTCGGGGACGAGGGAGAGGCCCTGCGAGACTATGCGGTTCGCGGGGGTCCTGAGTATCGACCCGCCCATGAAGCTGATCTCGCCGTTCCTGGGCCTGAGAAGCCCCGCGATCGTGTTCAGCGTCGTCGATTTTCCGGCGCCGTTGGCACCTATCAGGGTAACTATCTCGCCCTCGCGCACCTCGAAGCTTATGCCCTTGATAGCGTGGATGGAGCCGTAGTAGACGTCGATGCCGTCGACCCTGAGTATGGGCCCAGTGCCGCATGTATTCTGCTGCGCCATCAGCTTCGCTCCTTTCTGCTTCCGAGGTAAGCCTCTATGACCGCCGGGTTGTTCTGTATGTCTTCAGGCGTGCCCTTGGCGATGATCCTGCCGAAGTTGAGCACCGCGATGCCGTCGCATATGCCCATGACGAGGTTCATATCGTGCTCGATGAGCAGTATGGCGATCTGGAACTCGTCGCGTATCCTCCCTATGGTCTCCATGAGCTCGGCGGTCTCGGCGGGGTTCATGCCGGCCGCGGGCTCGTCGAGGAGCAGCAGCGAGGGCTTGGTCGCAAGCGCCCTGACTATCTCGAGGCGCCTCTGCGCGCCGTAGGGCAGCGAGCCGGCCTTCGCGCCGGCCAGCCCCTGCAGTCCGAATATGGAGAGCAGCTCCATCGCCCGGACGTGGGCGTGGCGCTCGGCCTTCCAGTACTTCGGGAGCCTGAATATCGCGCTCGGAAGGCCGCAGCTTATGGAGTTGTCCATCGCGACCTTGACGTTGTCCTCGACGCTCATGTTCCTGAACAGCCTAATGTTCTGGAAGGTCCTCGCGATTCCGGCCTTGTTGAGGTCGGCCGTGGTCATGCCCATGGTGTCGCGGCCGTTGAGGAGTATGGAGCCCCTGCTGGGCTCGTACACCTTGGTGAGCAGATTGAAGACCGTGGTCTTGCCGGCGCCGTTCGGGCCTATAAGCCCGGTGATCTCGGTGGGGCCTATGGCGAGGTCGAACTCGCTCACGGCCTCGAGGCCGCCGAAGTTGATGCCGAGCCTCCTGCACTCAAGCACGGGAGGCCGGTCGAGATCCCTCGCCAGGAAGAGGTTCTGCGAGGGCTGCGGATAGAGCTTCTGGATCTCTCTGGTCCTTGCCATGTCACTGCCCTCCCTTCGCGCTTCTTCCGGCTGCGCGGTTTATCAGTTCCTCGATCAGGCCGGTCATGGAGAAGTCGTAGCTTCCCATGAGGCCGGTGGGCCTGAATATCATCATTATGACCAGCAGGAGGGAGTAAGCCACCATCCTGTAGTCGGAGAACGCCCTCAGGAGCTCGGGGAGCACCGTGAGGACCGCGGCGGATATGACGGAGCCGAGCATCGAGCCCATGCCTCCGAGCACCACCATTACGAGGATCTCTATCGACTTCATGAACTTGAAGGTCGAGGGATAGAGAGATCCGAGGTAACCCGCGTAGAGGCAGCCCGCGATCCCCGCGAGCATCGCGGAGACCACGAAGGCCATGGTCTTGTAGCGGGTGGTGTTGACGCCGACGCTCTCGGCCGCGATCTCGTTGTCGCGGACGGCGAGTATCGCGCGCCCGAAGCGCGACTTCATCAGCATGTGGATGAGCCCCAGCGACAGCACGACCATGATGAAGCAGTTCCCCAGCGTGGTGTACTTTGGGATCCTCGCGAGGCCGGCCGCGCCGTAGGTGAACTTGAAGCCGAGCAGGGAGTCGATGTTGGTTATCGTGACCCTTATTATCTCGCCGAAGCCGAGGGTGATTATGGCCAGATAGTCGCCTTTGAGCCTGAGCGCGGGGATGCCGATGAGTATCCCGAATATCCCGGCGACCAGCGCGGATATCGCTATGGCCGCGAGGAGATAGGGAAGCGCGGCGCTCCTGCTGCCCGAGCGTATGAGCTCAGCAGCCGGGGTCGACTTCATGTAGATCGCCGCGGAGTAGGCGCCTACGGCCATGAAGCCCGCGTGTCCGAGCGGGAGCTGGCCGAGGTAGCCCACGGATATATTCAGAGACGCCGCCAGTATGATGTTGATGCCGACGGTGATGAGTATGCCCTTCCAGTAGTTCGTGATGACGCCCGCGTTCACGAGGGAGCTGATGAGCAGCCAGAGCCCCGCGATGAGGCAGATGTTGATGAGGTAGCGCACCGGCATGGGGATGCGGATCCAGGAGGAATCGTTCTTCATGGCTTTTCCCTCCCTATACCTTCTCCTGAGTCTTGTGACCCAGGATGCCGCTCGGCCTGACGAGCAGCACTATGATGAGCACCACGAACACCACGGCGTCCTTCCACATGGAGAGATGGGCCGCGGAGATGAGCGACTCGAGGAGGCCGATGATGAAGCCTCCGAGCATGGCGCCGGGAAGCGAACCTATGCCGCCGAGCACAGCCGCTATGAAAGCCTTGATGCCGAGCATCGAGCCCATGGTCGGGGACGCCTGGGGATAGGCGCAGAGGTAGAGGACGGAGCCTATGCCCGCGAGGGCAGAGCCCAGCGCAAAGGTGAAGGATACCGTCCTGTTCAGGCTTATTCCCATGAGCTGAGCCGCGCCCATGTCCTCGGAGACCGCCCTCATCGCCTTGCCCATCTTGGTGCGGGTGACGAGGAAGGTCAGCGCGAACATCGCGACCACCGATACCGCGATCGTTATCATAGCCGCCTTGCTCACGACGACCGGTCCCAGGCTGAGGTTGCCCGGGACCATGGGGTCCATGCTCTTGGTATCAGCGCCGAAGAGCATCTGGGCGCCGTTCTCGAGCAGGAAGGAGACGCCTATCGCGGTTATGAGCAGCGAGAGCCTCGGAGCGCTTCTGAGAGGTGAATAGGCGACCTTTTCGACTATAACTCCAAGAGCCGTGCTGCATAGCACGGCCAGGAGCACCGCTATGAGCGGATGCAAGGCGAATTTTGTGACGGAATAGAACACTACGTAGGCTCCGACCATGATGATGTCTCCGTGGGCGAAGTTCAGCAGGAGTATTATCCCGTACACCATGCTGTAGCCAAGGGCTACCAGCGCGTAGATTGAGCCTGTCTGCAGACCGTTGACGATCTGCGCCAGCAGGGTCGTGAGATTCATTTCATTTCCTTTCGGGAAAGATCAAAGCGGCGGACAGCG
>JAEENW010000018.1 GCA_016283945.1 Bacillota bacterium | reverse complement strand
GAGAGAGCGATCTTCCCGGCGGCGAGCTGCCAGGCGGTCACGGCGACCGATATTATCAGCGCGGCGTTGATCATAGCCTCCGTTATCAGGAACGACTCGAAGTTGACCTTCATGACGTCCATGATGCTCTCGGTGAAGCGGTCCGCGCGGACCCTGAGGCCGGCGGAACGGTCGCGGTCGCGCTCAAAGAGCTTTATGGTCGTGAGGCCGCGGAGGCTCTCGAGATAGTAGCACGTCAGATCCTCCATCCTCGTCCAGTAGGCCTTCTTCCTCTTCTGTATCCCTATACGCGAGCGGTTGTTCGCGGGAAGCAGCAGGATGGCCGTGACCGCCATGATCAGCGCGGCTGTGAGCGACACCCTCCTGAGTCGGAAGAAGAGGTATATCGGAGAGAACATGCAGTAGATTAGCCCCGGAAGGTACAGCGAATAGTAATTCTGGATCGACTCGACCGCGTCGACGGAGGTGCTGATGGCGGAGACGGGACCGAAGCGCTCGATGCGCCCGGCGTCGAGCTCCACGACCTTCGCGAAGATCTTCTCCCTCTGAAGGGTCCTCGCCCTTGCGGTGCAGCGGTATTCCATCTCGCCGCGAAGGACCTCGCACGCGAACATCACCAGCGCGAGGAAAAACGCCTGCCGGATGACAGGAAGCGCCTCGTCCGCGCTGAGGCTCGCGGTCCATATATTCCCGAGAAAGCCCGAGACCGTCCCGGCAAAGGCGGTTACGGCGACGAGCGAGAGCATCCTGAAGGCGGCGATCGCTATGATCCAGCCCCAGAGCCCCCTTGCCAGCCTTATCAGGGTCTTGTTCAGTAAGAGCATGCTTTTCCTTTCTCCTGTGAGGGACATTTGCCGCAGCTGCTTAGCGGCGGCTAACCTCGCCATGTGGTTAGGCATAGCTAACTCGGTGAACATTATATACCACCTCCATGAAAAAGATACAAAAATCTTTCAGCCGTTTGACTTTTTCCTCATCAGGGGCATATAATGATAAGGCATGGTTAGTATATGCTAACCTGTGCGGAAGCAGCCAGCGCCGGATATTCCCAAACCCGGGCGAAGACCGCTCCGCGCGGAAAGAATACAACATGGAACCACTTATCAAAGCTATAGACCTCAAGAAGGATTACGAGCTCGGCGAAGTCACAGTTCACGCGCTCAAGGGGGTTTCCTTCGATATATACAGATCCGAACTGGTCGTAGTGCTCGGCCCCTCGGGCTCGGGCAAGAGCACCATGCTCAACATACTCGGCGGGATAGAGACCGCGAGCTCCGGCACCGTGCTCTACGACGGAAAGGCTCTGGACTGGAGCGACCGCGACTCCCTCTCGGACTACAGGCGCGACCACATAGGCTTCGTCTTTCAGTTCTACAATCTCCTGCCCGGGCTCACAGCCCTGGAGAACATCGAGATCTCCGGCGAGCTCTCAAAGGATCCCCTCGACGCGTCGAAGCTGCTCGGAGAGGTCGGCCTCGCCGACCGCGCGGGCCACTTTCCGAACCGCCTCTCCGGAGGCGAGCAGCAGCGCATAGCCATAGCGAGGGCGCTCTGCAAGAACCCCGAGGTCCTGCTCTGCGACGAGCCCACGGGCGCGCTCGACAGCAAGACCGGAGTGCAGGTCCTGCAGCTGCTCTTCGATTTCTGCCGCAAATACTCGAAGACCGTGATAATAATCACGCACAACAGGAGCATAGCCGGGATAGCCGACCGCGTGCTTCACGTGCGCGACGGTCTCATTGAGAGGATCGAGACCAATCCCCATCCGGTCTCGCCCGAAGAGGTCGAGTGGTGATGAAGAGCTTCAGAAAGAACGTCCTCAGGCTTGCCTGGCAGAACAAGAGCTCGATCATAGGCTCGGTCGCGATCATCGCGATCGGGATATTCGTCATGGTCTCCATGCTCGACACCCTGCGCAACCTCACGGGACAGGTCTTCAGCTACTACGAGAGCTACGGGCTCGCCGACGTCTTCGTAAACGTGCGCTCCATGCCCTCTGAGGACCTGAAGAAGCTGTCCGCGCTCGACGGCATCGAAGCCGCGGAGGGACGGCTCTCCGAGGACGTGCGCATGCTGTGCGAGGGACAGGAGGAGATCTCCACCGTGCACCTGGTCTCGTACATGCCGGACGCCTCGATCAACAGGCTCGAGCTCAGCTCCCGCGCCCTCGCGGGGGACAGCCTTTACATAGGCCGGAGGATGAGCGAAGCCTACAGCTTCTCCAAAGGGACTCCCATAGAGCTGATAATCAGGGGAAAGAGCTGCTCCTTCAGCTGGGAGGGGACGGTGAGCGGCCCGGAGTACATCTACTCGGTTGGAGGCAACGGAGCCCTCGTCCCCGACGGGACCATATACGACATAGCCGCGGTCAGCTACGAGCGCCTCGCCAGGCTCACCGGACAGGAAGGCTGCGTCAACGAGATCGGAATAAGGATCGCGCCGGGCTGGAACTACGAGGACGTGCGCAGCGAGCTCAACAACGCCCTCGAGCCCTACGGGCTGCTGTCGGTCACCAGGCAGAAGGACCAGTCCAGCGTCGCCATGGTCAGGAGCGAGATGAACGAGCTCCTGGGCGTGGGCACGGCAATACCCCTGCTCTTCATGGCCATCACTGTATACATGCTCTGCATGTCCCTGAAGAAGATGATAGAGCACGACCAGACCCTCATCGGGAGCATGAAGGCCTTCGGCATGAGGAACGGGGAGCTGATCGGCGCGTACATGATAGAGGGCGTCGCCATAGGCGCTGCGGGAGCCCTGCTCGGGTCCATGCTCGCGAGGCCTCTGGGGATCTTCATGTTCAACCTCTACCTGGACTTCTTCACCCTGCCGGTGACGGAGTACAGGGACTTCATGAACACAAGGCTCGCGGGAGCCGCCGCGGCGATAGCCACCTCGGTGCTCGCGGTCTTCCTCGGCTGCAGGGAGGTGCTCAGCATCACTCCGGCAATGGCGATGAAGTCGCGCTCCCCCGAAAAGGCGAGGCAGCTCAGGCTTCCGGCCTTCATGACGCGCGGCATGGACTGCTTCAGCAAGCTCGCGCTCAGATCCATGATCCGCAACCCCGTCAGGGGCTTCCTCGTTATCCTCGCTGTCGCCTTTCCGTTCGGGCTCTCCGTGGTGCTGCTGTCATTCAGCCCTGCTATAGACGACCTGATACAGATACAGTTCGACACCGTGCAGAGCTACGATCTGATGCTCAGCGTGGATGGTTGGGCGGATCCGCACCGGCTGGAGCACGCGGGGCTGCAGCTCGAAGGCGCCGAGCAGGCCGAGGCGGTATGCAGCCTCCCCGTCGAGCTCAAAAACGGCAATCTCCGCGAGATCACGCTGCTTAACGGGCTGAGGCGCGGCTCGGAGCTCTGGCGCATAGGCGACAGCTACAAGGTGGTACACGAACCGCCGACCGACGGACTCATACTCAACAGCAGGACCGCCAGGGACCTGCACCTCTCGGAGGGCGACTGGGTAGAGCTCAGCTTCCCGACCGCGGGGATCAAGGATGTGCGCCTCAGGGTCAACGAGATCATAGAGGAGATCTTCGCGGGAGGCTGCTACACGGACCTCGAGAGCTTCCCGAGCCTATTCGGAACGGCTCCCCCGGCGAACACCCTCCTGATCAAGACCGACCCCGAGAGAGCGAACGGGCTGAAAGAGCAGATGCGCGGCACCGCGAGCGTCAGTACGATCGTCGACCCGCGGAAGATAGCCGGAAGCTATAAGGAAATGTTCGGCAGCATGACTATAATGATCGACATGTTCGCTGTCATCGGCGTGATCGCCGGCTTCCTGCTGATATCGAACATATCGATGATCAACATCAGGGAGCGCTTCACGGAGCTCGGGACCCTGGAGGTCGTAGGCGCGAGGAAGAGCGAGCTGGACTGGATGCTCGCCCTCGAGATCGCCGTATTCTTCGCGCTCGGGCTGGTGCTCGGCCTCCCGACCAGCGAGGGGATCAAGAAGCTGCTCGAATACTACATGGAATCCGAGAGCTACTCCGTCAAGATGACCATACCGCCCTCCTCCTACCTGATATCGCTCGCGATGTGCGCGGTGATGGTCTGGGCGGCCTGGAAGAGGGAGACGAAGCTCATAAGGAGCATAGCGCTCACTGACATACTCAAGGAGAGAGAATAGGCCGGGCTCACAGGCAGGCTCTCCCGCGAGGGAACGCGAAGGAGCTGCCCGCGGAAAAGACGATACTGACCGCGCGGGAGAAGCCCCGCACGGTGTATATATGAGGAAGCAACTATGAAAAAAGGACTTGCAAAGAAGATCATAGCGCTTGCGGCAGTCGTCGCCGCGGGCGCGGCGGCGATATACTTCTCGGGCGGGAGCTCCGCCCTGGAGGTGAAGAAGGCCGTGGCGGAAAGAGGAAGCCTGGTCGACACCTACACCGAGACGGGCAGGATAAGCTCGGGCAGCGACCTCACGGTCATATCCGAGGTCACGGGGAGGCTCGTCGAGAGCCGCGTTTCCGCCAATCAGACGGTGAACGAGGGAGACGTGCTCTTCGTCATCGACAGCTCTGAGTTCGAGTACCAGAGAGCCCAGTCGGCGGCGCAGATCTCGGCCTACAGAGCTCAGCTGTCGGGGCTGCAGATCGGGAACCTCATGTCGGTCAGCCCTCAGGAATACCTCAGCCAGGTCAAGGAAGGCGCGGAGCTCGCGAAGAGCGCCCTCGCGGACGCGGAGAACAGCTACAACGCCTCTAAGGAGCTCTACGAGATAGGCGCGGTCTCCAAGGCCGAGCTCGACAAGGCCAAGCTCGCCTACGACAGCGCGCTCGAGAGCAGCGGCAGCGCGGAGGCGAGGTACGAGCAGAGCAGCAGGCTGAAGCAGCAGCTCGAGAGCAAGGGCATCTCGGAGAGCGCCCTGAACGACGAGTTCTACCGCAGCGAGGAGAGGCAGCTCAGCGCGATGATAAGCGCGCAGTCGAGCAGCGTCTCCTACCTCGACGACATGATAGCCAAGTGCACGGTCAAGGCTCCGGCGAGCGGGACCGTCAAGGAGATCCCCGCCGAAGGGCTTTCAGCGGTCGCGGCTTATCAGCCGCTCGCGGTCATCTCAGGCAGCCGCGAGGACATCTACGTCGAGACCTCAGTGCTCACCAGCGTGGCGCCCTACCTGAAGCCGGGCGACAGGGCCGAGCTCAAGATGGAGCTGCGCGGCGGAAGCATGCGCTTCCCGGCCGTCATCAGCGAGGTCTACGACCACGCCGACGAGGGAGTCTCCCCGCTCGGGCTCAAGGAGTACCGCGTGACGGTGCGCCTGAGGCCGGAGGACCCCGCGGCGCTCTCCAGCTACACGGGCTACGAGACCGACGTGATATTCACTCTCTGCGACGAGAAGGACGCGCTGATCATACCGGGAGGCGCGACCTTTGAGAAGGACGGCAGGGACTACGTGTTCGTGATCGAGGGAGGCAAAGCCGCTGCCCGCGAGGTGGAGCTCGGCTACAGGGCTCCCTCCGAGGCGATAGTGCTTTCGGGTCTCTCCGAGGGCGACGAGATAATAGACCGCATCGACACCAAGGGCATATACGAGGGCGCGGAGGTCAGGTTCTCCGGAAAGTGACGGGAGGCGCAGGATATCATGAAGCGAAAGATGAAAAGCATCGGCATGAGGGCGAAGCTAAAGATTAAAAGCATCGGTATCAGAGCGCTGTGCGCCGCCGCAGCGCTTGCCGTGGCGCTCGGAAGCGCCATGCCCGCCTTCGCGGATGACTACGAGGAGCCGAGCTACTCGGTCCCCGGGCACGCGGCGGAGGCGGCGGCTGAAGCTCCGGACGGAACAGGCGCGGCAGGCTCGGGCGAGCCCGGCATATCGGGACAGAGCCAGACGCTGCCCGGGACGCTGCGCTACGAGGATATAGAGGAGCTCGTCATGGGAAGTTCCGGCTCGCAGCTCCTCGACAAGAAGCTCAAGGCGCTGCAGGATCCCGCTAATATGACCATATTCACGAGGGACAGCGTCGTCTACCAGATAAAGCTGTCCAAGGTCGAGAAGGAAAAGGCCGCGGCCGAGATGGTACGCGCCGCTCAGCAGGCATACACCGGCATACTCAGGCTGGACGACGGCCTGAAGTCCCTCGCCGGAGCCCGCGAGGCCGCCGAGAGAGTCCTCGCGTCGCTGGAGATACTCAGCCGCTACGGTATGGCGAGCGGGCTTCAGCTCAGTGAGGCGAGGCATGCCCTGGACGAGATCGCGGAGAAGACCGAAACCGCCGAGGCGAAGCGCGAGCAGCTCGCCAGACAGCTGGGATTCCTCTGCGGCGAGGGAAGCGCGGCTTCGGCTGTACAGACCCCCGCCGGGACGGACGGCACGCGGACGACCCCCGGAAGCATGTACCCCGCGGGAATGCCGCTCATGCCGGCGCCCGAGGAGATCACCGCTTTCGATTGCGAGAAGGATATGCCGGCGGCGCTCGCCGCGAGCTTCGACGTCAGGCTCAAGAAGGAGGCCATAAGCTACGCCGAAGGCTTCCAGGGCGAGAGGTCCGAGACCGCCGCGAAGGCCGACCGCGCGAACGCGGAGGAAGAGTTCCGGATAGCCTTCCGGAGCGCTTACAGGGCGATCCCGGAAAAGCAGCTCGCGCTGAGCAGCGCGGAGAGCGCGCTGAAGCTCGAAGAGGAGAGGCTCAAGTCGGCTGAGCTTCAGCACTCCAAGGGCATGCTCTCCAAACACGCCCTGCTCGACAGGCAGTACGCCCTGGAAGAGGCAGAGCGCGCCGTGACCGCGGCCAGGCTCGATCTGCTGGAGGCCGTCGAGGTCTACAGGCGCATGAAGGGCGGGCTCAGCCCGCAGAGCGAAGAATAGGACGCGCGGCGCCGCGGTCAGATCCCCGCCGGGAGGCTCTTCAGGCCGTCCGGCGGGATCTTTTTATGGATCCGCTTATCGCTATTACCTCGTATTCAACATTAGATTATCTAATATATCTATACCAAATTACTCTAAATAATATTACCCATTATCCTCCCCCTGTGATATAATAACTGCAATATCTGCAGTAAATTGTGCCGTTATGCCACACATGTGGCGTAAATGGCGATACACGGAGGATAATAATGACTGAAAACAGCTTAGCCGCCGGCCACATCAGGCTGCAGGTCCCCCAGCTCAAGTGCGAGAGGGATCTCCCCCTCTATCACGACATCAGGGAGCTGCTCGACGGCTGCGCAAAGCGATTCAAGGATCTGCCCGCCTACATCATAAAGATCAAGAAGGAGACCAAGGCCGCCGCCGCGGAGTACAGGAAGGTCAGCTTCCTCAAGCTCCGCGAGGAGGTCGACCGCCTCGGAGCCGCCCTCATGTCCATAGGGCTTCAGGGAAAGCGTCTCGCTGTCATAGGCAAGAACCGCTACGAGTGGATGCTCGGCTACTACGCCCAGCTCTGCGGCCTCGGCATCACCGTGCCCCTCGACAAGGACCTCCCCTATGACGAGTTCGAGAGCTCCATCGAGCGCTCTAAGACCGACGCCGTGATCTTCGACCCCGCGCTCACGGGCTACATGGAGAAGCTCAAGGCCAGCGGACACGATCTCACCTTCATCTGCATGGAGGAAAAGGAGGGATACCTCTCCGTTCCCGAGCTCCTGAAGAAGGGCTACGAGCTCCCCGAGGAGGACATCGCGGCCTACAGGGCCCTTCCCGTAGACGGGAACGCCCTCTCCATCATCCTGTTCACTTCCGGCACGACCTCGCTCTCCAAGGCGGTCATGCTCACCCAGTTCAACATCACGCACAACTGCTGGTCCGTCAGCTCCGCTGAGGATCTGCGCGCCGGCGATGTCAACATGGCCTTCCTGCCCTACCACCACACCTTCGGCAGCACCGGCCAGACCATGATGAGCTACGTCGGAATGACCACTGTATTCTGCGACGGCCTCAAGTACATCCAGAAGAACATCTGCGAGTACGGCGTGAGCGTATTCATCTGCGTCCCGCTGCTTATCGAGTCCATCCACAAGCGCATCATGTCCGAGATCAAGCGCCAGGGCAAGGACAAGACCTTCGCCAAGGGCGTCAAGATCTCCCGCTTCCTCAGAAAGCGCGGGATCGACCTCCGCCGCAGGCTCTTCAAGGACGTCCACGAGAAGCTCGGCGGAAAGCTCAGGTACATTATCAGCGGCGCTTCCCCGCTCGACCCGGTCGTCGCCGAGAGCTTCACCGACATGGGCATCCAGGTCGTACAGGGCTACGGAATGACCGAGGCCTCCCCGGTCATCGCGGCAGAGAACATCCCCAACCTGCGCTTCGGAACGGTCGGAAAGGCCATCCCGGGCGTCGACGTCATGATCGAGGATCCCAACGAGGAGGGCATCGGAGAGATCATAGTCCGCGGCCCGAACGTCATGATGGGCTACTACGAGGACGAGGAGGACACCGAAGCCATCATGGGCGACGGCTGGCTCCACACCGGCGACCTCGCCAGCATGGACTCCGACGGCTTCGTCACGATACGCGGCAGGAAGAAGAACGTCATCGTGCTCAAGAACGGCAAGAACGTCTATCCCGAAGAGATAGAGACCCTGATAAACAACCTGCCCTACGTCTCCGAGTGCATGGTCTTCGGAGAGCCCAAGCGCGAGGACGATCCGACCGACCTCATACTCAGCGTCAGGATAGTCTATAATCCCGAAGCGGCGAAGGAGCTCTACGAGGCGGACACCAGGGAAGCCATCGAGAAGCTCGCCTCGCACGACATCGAGAGCCTGAACGCCGAGCTGCCGGCCTACAAGCACATCTACAGGAAGTACATCACCGACGAGCCGATGGAGAAGACGACCACCGGAAAGGTCAAGAGGTACAAGCAGATATAGGCAGGACGCCCGCCTTTCGGGCAGACAGGACAACAGAAGACATGCTTACAGGAAAACAGAGAGCGTACCTCAAGGCTCTGGCGACGGAGCTCGAGCCCGCGGTATATATCGGAAAGCAGGACCTCACAGACAAGGTCCTCGGCGAGATGGAGCGCTACCTGGGCGCTCATGAGCTGATGAAGGTCAAGATCCAGGAGGGCTCCGAGCTCGATCCCAAGGCCGCCGCCAACGCAGCGGCTGAGGCTCTGGGCGCCGAGTACGTGCAGGCCATAGGGCGCCGCTTCGTGCTCTACAGGCAGGCCGCGGAAGAGGAAGATCGGAAGATACTGCTTCCTTGACAGCCGCGCGTTAAAACAGACCCCCGCGTACGACGCGGGGGTCTTTGATACCGCTGAGCTCTTCATATCAACAGAAAGAGCGCCCGCCGGCCGGCGGGCGCTCTTTTAATGCTTTTATGATCCGGACCTTGCTAAGGATCTACCTCTCGTATCTGGTCCAGTCGGGAATCTCGGTGAGCTCGGTCCAGAACTCGGTGCCGTCCTCCCTGTGGTCGCACTCGTGGCTGTTGGTGGCCTCCTGTACGTGCAGGTAGAACCACTTGGACTCGTTCATGTTGTCCGGCCACTCGACCATGCCGGGGAGCAGATCGTCCTTGCTCTGCGGGAGCCTTCCAAGTACCCTGTTGATGATAGCCATGGCCTCGCAGCGCTTGATCTTGGCGTCGGGGAGGAAGCTTCCGTCCTCATAGCCGTCGACCCAGCCGTTCTCCGCGGCCTTGCTGATCTCATCGCTGGCCCAGTGCTCGCTGATGTCGCTGAAGTCGGCGTCGATGCCGGCGTCTCTGTCATCGAACATCGCGGCCATCTTGGTGAACTCAGCCCTGGTGATCGGATCGTTCGGGTGGAATCCGCCGTCGGCGTAGCCGTTTACGATGCCGAGCTTCTCGAGGGTCGAGATGGCGGTGTTGAACCACATTCCTTCTTCGACATCGTTGAAGCTGTTCTCGTAGGCGAGGTTCTCGTCGCGGACATCGCCCTTCAGAAGTCTGAAGAACACGGTCGCGACCTCAGCCCTGGTGATGTTGGCGTCCGGCTGGACGGTTCCGTCCACGTATCCTACGATGTAGGCGAAGTGATCGTCGCCGTTGAGCCATGGCGGTACGTCGGTCTTCTTCCAGCCGGCGTATACGGTCTTGTCGGAGGTCATCTTGATCTCGTCGATCTTGTCGGTCAGCTCGGGATCGCTGTGCCATCCGGTGAAGGTGTAGCCCTCCTTCTTGGGTACCTTGGTGAGCTGAACGACGGTATTCTTGGCGTAGCCTTCCTTGGCGAACTTGGTGCCGCCGTTGGACTCGTAGGTCAGTGTCACGTCGACTCCGCCGGAGCTCTCGTTGGACTTCTTGGTCCACTTGCCGGCGAAGGTGATGACGCTGCCCTCGAGGGTGCCCTCGTCCCAGCCGCTGAAGGTATAATCTCTCTTGTCAGTGCCCTTGGCCTTGGTCTTGCTGGTGAAGGTGGTGTCGACCGCGGCTCTGGCCTCTTCCTCGCTGTCGTACTCGTTCTGATCGACGGGGAGCTCTTCAGTGAGCTTCTCGGCGCCGGTCCACTCGTAGACTACGGTGAACTTCTCGGCTTCCTCGACGGTCCACTCACCCCTGAAGGTGACGACCTGGCCCTCGACGGTGCCCTCGTCCCAGCCGCTGAAGGTGTAGGTGGCGTCCTCATCGTCGGTCACCACGGTCTCCGCGGTGTAGGTGGTGTCAACAGCGGCCTTGGCCTCCTTGAGGCCGAGGTACTCGTTCTCGTCTACAGGGAGAGTCTCGCTCTCAGGAGCGTTCTCCCACTCGTAGACAACGCTGTACCACTGTCCGGGATCCTTCTCGCTGGTCCACTCGCCGTAGAAGGTGACGGTGCGTTCGTTCTGGTTGACGGTGCCGGCATCCCAGCCGCTGAAGCTGTGGATGAAACCCGCCTCGTCGGTAATCTCGGTCTCGCCGGTGTAGGTGGTGTCTACAGCTTCCTTGGCCGCGTCGGGTCCGAGGTATTCCTCCTCGTCGACCGGGAGCTCAGCGTCCGCGGGAACGTCGCCGTCCCACTCGTAGACCACGGTGTACCACTGCTCAGGATCCTTCTCCTTGGTCCAGGTCCCCTTGAAGGTGACCACGCGGTCCTGCTCGTCGAGAGTTCCGTCGTCCCAGCCGCTGAAGGTATAGGTGTAGCCGTCGTCGAGAGTGACGGTGTAGTCAGCGGGATACTGCTTCTCGTTGACAGCGGCGAAGGCTTCCTCGGCTCCGAGGTACTCCTCGTCGTCCTCCGGGAGCTCAACCTCATCGGTCTCAGGAACGTCACCGTCCCACTCGTCGGCGACGGAGTACCACTGCTCAGCATCCTTCTCC
>JAEENW010000189.1 GCA_016283945.1 Bacillota bacterium | reverse complement strand
CGCGGGCGCGGCCTTAACGGGCTCCGCTGAGGGTATGGTCTTAAGCGGCTCCGCGACGGGGACAGTCACTGACGGTTCAGCCGCGGATGCGGCCTTCGCCGGCTCGGCGGGAACAGTCCCGGGAAGCTCGGCCTTAGGGGCTTCCGCGGCGGGTTCAGCGGAAACGGCCCCGGGGGCATCCTCGGGCTCAGAGATATCAACCGCAGGCTCAGCCGCGGACGGTTCAGTCTTGGGGGCGTCCCAGGGAGCGGGCTCGAGCGGCGCGAAAGGCTCGGCCTTGGGCGCCTTCGCGCGGCTCTCCGACGCGCTGCCGGCGTTCCTTGAGCCGTTTCCGCCGACAGGACCGAAGAGCGCGTCGAGCTTGCTCTCGAGGTCGTCTCCGCTTCCGCTGAAGTCGACGTTGCTCGGGGCGGGAGGCTCGGGCTTGACAGGCTCGGGCGCCTCGAAGCCCTTGCGCACGCTCATGAGGCGTTCGTATTCCGCATCGAGGAGCTTCTGGAACTCCTCGTTCTTTCTGTTGAAGGTGAAGAACTGCTCCGGCGAGCGCTCGGAGAGATCGCTGAGATCGGGCTCCTCGCTCCTGCTGTAGTAGGGATCCTTCCTGTAGGAGATCTGTCCCTTGAGCCAGCCCTCGCTGACGTCCTCGTCGTCCTCCTTCTTGAGGGACGAGGGATCCCAGCGCGACTCGGCGGGAGCTGAAACGGGAGCCGCAGGCGTAGCGGAAACGGGCTCCGCGGGGGCGTCCGCAGCGGGAACGGGAGCCGCCGGGCTCGCGGCGCTTATCGGGGCGCTCTCCTGCGCGGGAGCAGGCTGAGCGGTCTCCTTCTCGCTCTCCGAGGCGGGGAGCCAGTCGGAGGCGCTGTGCTCGTAGATCTTGGTCTTTCCGAAATCGAAGGGTTCGGGCTCGAAGTTGAACTCGCGGGTGCCCCTGTCCAGCGCGCCTCTTGCGGCGTCCGCGGGCTTCTCGTCCCACGGGAAGGACACGGAAAGGCCTCCCTTATGCGCTATGCGCACGTCGTCCTGAGGCTGCGGAGCGGATTCCTTGGGCGAAGCGGCGCTTTCGCTAAGCGGGGCCGCGCTTTCGTGAAGCGAAGCTGCGGGAGCCGGCTGAGCCGCGGGTTCATCGCCGAGAGGCTCGATAACCTTCTCCATCCCGCTTCTCGCGTTCGAGGTGATGGGCGGAAGGCTGAAGTCGGGAATATTGAGCCTCGGGCCGTCCTCGTCCAGGCCGAAGCGCGGCGCTTCGGGGCGGACGTGCCTCTCGGGCTCGGCAGGCTGAAGCTCAGGCGCCGCGGCCTTCGTCTGCTCCGTGATCGGGCGCTCTTCGGGCTGCTCTGGCGAAGTCTCCGCGGGAGCTACCGGGCTCACCGGAGCGGCGGGCTCTGCGGGTATTGCCGCTCTCGCGGGAACGACCGGAGCCGCAGACGCTGCGTTCTCAGCTTCCGCGGGACTCTCCGCGGGCTCCTTGCCGGCGCGTCTGTCCATCTCGCGGGCAGCGCGCTCCACGGCCTCCGAAAAATCGGCCGAGGACCAGTCCATCGTTATGTCTCTGAAGCCCTGGGGCTTCGGAAAATCGTAGGTGTTCCAGTCGAAGACCGCGTCGTCCTTGGCGGGATCGAAACGGCGCTCCGGCTCACTGGTATTCCTGAACATCGGTTCATCATCGGCTATGACGGACGGCTGCGGCTCGGCCGGCTCCATCCTCGTGCCGCACAGCGGGCAGTATTCCTTGCCCTCCGGCACATCATATCCGCAAACAGCGCACTTCATTAAACAGTCCTCCGTGCTGAAGAAAATTATAAGTCATAATATTATATTATATTTAACAGTGCGTAGCAAGAAAAAGCGCCGCCCGGAACGGCCCGAGACGCCCCTCAAAAGAGCCTCCGGCGCCTCAAAAAGCCTTGAAAAGAAATGAAATTCCCGCTTGACACCCATGGGGCGCGGTGCTAATATAATTGTTGCTTGACCGAGAGCGCGGATCATTAGCTCAGTTGGTAGAGCACCTGACTCTTAATCAGGGTGCCCAGGGTTCGAGTCCCTGATGATCCACCAACGAAACGAAAACCCTTGGAATTCCAAGGGTTTTTTCATTTTCATTTTCTTTATCCGTATCGAAAATGAGCAAAAGAGCCAAGAATCAGGGTGCCCAGCGCCCCTCACACTCCCGCGTAGCCGCTGCGCTCGATCAGCTCCTGGCCGTCCGGGCCGAGTATCCATTCGATGATCCGGTCCACGTTGGGATCGTCCTCGCCCGCGCGGCGCACGGCGAAGAATTCCGAAACGACCGGATAGGCGCCGCTTCTGACGTTCTCAGGGCTGGGATAGACGCCGTCGAGCGCGATCATCTTGACTCCGCTCGTCCCGCTCAGCGCGGAGACGTAGTACCTGAAGGAAAAGCCGATGGAGCTTCCGAGGAAGCTGAGGCGGTCGTCCTTTATCGGCACGCCGCCCATGAACGCGAGCATCGCGGTCTGGCTGCCGCTGCCGGGGTTGCGCTGCAGGACGCTGATGTGCCTGTCATCGCCGCCGAGTTCCTTCCAGTTCCGGATCTTCCCGCTGTATATATCCCTGACCTGCTGCTGCGTGAGGCTATCCACGGGGTTGTTCGAGTTGACCACGAAGACGAAGGCCTCGCGGCCGATGGGTATGAGATCGAGCTCGACGCCCTGCTCCTTCGCGTAGGCGAGCTGCTCATCGGAGGGCGGCGCGCAGAAGATTATGTCGGCGTCGCCGTCGACTATGGCCTTGTAGGCCGCGCGTGTGTTTCTCATCTGAAGCCTGCTGCCAGGCAGGAAATAGCTGCCGTCGAAGGGGCAGCTCCCCTCCGGGTAGAGCGAGCCGGCGATCCCGGAGAACACCGGGTAGAGCGCCGCCGCGCCGTCGAGCACGGGAAGCTGTGAATGATCCCCCGTCAGGCCTATGTCGGAGGGTATGGTGAAGGCATAGCCGTATTCGCGACGGCCTGTGCCCTCGCCGCCCGCTTCGCCCGCGCCTTCGGCGCCCATGCCCTCGAACGGCAGGTAGTCGGCGAGCTCCACGGACCTCGCGAGCATGCCGGCGCTCTGCGTCTTTACGACGCGGCGCGTGAAGACCTGGTAGATGCAGAGGTCAAAGAGCGCGAAGAGCAGCGCCGCCGCGGCCAGCACCGCGATCTGCCTCACAAGCTTTGCGCGCGCTCCCGGCGCCCCTTTTTCTTTTGCGTTTTCTGTTTTCATCATTTCTCTGATACAGGCCGGTCGCTTCCGGCGTCCGGTACCTCTCCCGCGCGGGCTCCTGCGGGCGCCTCAATGTCTTTCATAAGCATTATATCATCGAAATAGCGTCGTTAGTGGCTAATAACTCTTTACAAGGCCGGATTATTCGATATATAATATATCGAAACAGTGAGCAAACTGCCGCTCCAGGCCGGTCTGAGGCCCGCTCCGGAAGTCCCCCTCACCGCTCAGCACCTATTTCCCCACAATCAAACAGTCGGATCCGACAAGAAAGGAGACCCTTATGGGAAGACTTGACGGAAAAGTCGCCATCATTACCGGCTCCACCTCCGGAATGGGAAGGGACACCGCGTATCTCTTCGCGAAAGAAGGCGCTAAGGTAGTAGTCACCGGACGCAACGAGAAGCGCGCCCAGGCAGTCGTCGACAAGATCAAGGCCGACGGCGGCGAGGCCATCTATGTGCTCGCCGATGCCGCTGATCCCAACTTCGCCAGCACCATTTTCGACGCCACTATGGAAGCTTACGGCACCATCGATATCCTGATGAACAACGCCGGAATGCTCTCCCTGGCTCAGTTCGCCACCATCACCGCTGAGGAGTTCATGGCGGACATCAACATCAACGTCACCAGCGCTCTGATGCTCAGCCAGAAGGTCGCCCCCGTCATGAAGGCCAAGGGCGACGGACACATCATCAACATCGCATCCATCGTCGGCTGGGCCGCTCACTGGGGCTTCGTAGCCTACGTTACCAGCAAGCACGCCATGGTCGGACTCACCAAGGCGATGGCCAACGAGCTCGCTCCCACCATCCACGTCAACGGCATCTGCCCCGGCGCCATCAAGACCGCGATGCTCGACTCCGTAGGCGGAGAGGCCGCGTTCGATCCGATGATCGCCCGCACCGCTCTCCACCGCGTAGGTGAAGGCTCCGAGATCGCCCACGTGGCGCTCTTCCTCGCCACCACCGACTCCTCGTTCGTCGACGGACAGCTGATCCGCGTCGACGGAGGCGTAGACGTCTAGTCTGCCGGCCCCAGAGGACTGCAAAAGCTATAAAAGAGCCCGGAGATACGCTCTCCGGGCTCTTGATTTCTATATGAGCTATATGAGGCTCCGCGCCTGACGCGGGGTCTTTTTCCGGGAACGCGGCCGCGCGCATCCGCGGACGCTATATCCCCTCAGTGGAGATGTAGCTGAGTATCGAAACGCTGCGCCTGAGCTGAACGGTCTTCGCCGTCAGCGCCGCGGCGCTGATAAGCCCCGCCGCTATAACCAGGGCGAGCAGCTTTCTGAAGGTGCTGTCTTTCATGGCCTTTTCGCCTCCGTCCCGCAGGCCCTACATCAGCGGGATGATCCCGGTGAAGACGCCGATCAGCAGTATCAGGAAAAATCCGCAGAACGCCGCGGGTATCATGCATACGGTGATGAGCAGCGCTCCGGTGGAGGTCTTGATCTCGCCGGAGTTCATCCTCTTCTTTATCTGCCTCGCGAGGTACGCGAAGACGAAGAACAGCAGCGCGGGAATCCCGAACAATCCGTAGAAAAAGAATCTTTCGAACATCGCCCTCTCCTTTCCTGGTTCAGGCCGGATCCGGCTTCCGAAGCCGCCCGGCGGTGTTTCGTTCCCCAAAGACTGCCTGTTTTATTGATTATACCACATCGCGCTGTGATATACTTATTTGAAAAGCTTATTCAGGGCGCCGGCAGCGAAAGACCGGCGCATACCGTAGGCCTGCAGGGCGAGCGGCCCCGCGGCGGAGAGGAGATACCATGTGGACCGATGAGATGTTCGGCGTAAAGAAGCCCATCATAGCCATGCTGCACCTGAGGGCGCTGCCCGGCGACCCCCTGTTCGAGGACGGGACGACCATAGAGGACGTCGTCCGCTGCGCGAGGGAGGAGCTCGCCGCGCTGCAGGAGGGCGGCGTCGACGGAGTGCTCATCGCCAACGAGTTCTCCATCCCCTACGAGAAGCAGATCTCCCCGGTTGCCCTGGCCTCGATAGCCTACATCATCGGCCGCCTGAAGGAGGATCTCTCCGTGCCCTTCGGCGTGAACATCGCTCACAACGCGATCGCGACCATAGACCTCGCCGCGGCGACGGGCGCGAGCTTCGCGCGAAACGCCTTCACCGGGGCCTACGCGGGCGACTACGGCATCATCGACACCGACGTCTCCGCCGCGCTCAGGCGCAAGAAGGCCCTCGGCCTGAAGGATCTGAAGCTCTTCTTCAAGGCGAATCCCGAGGGAGACCGCTTCATAGCCGAGAGGCCGATCGAGGCCGTCACCAAGTCCATAGTCTTCTCCTGCAGGCCCGACGCGCTCTGCGCCTCCGGAGCCTCCGCGGGGAGCGAGACCGACTCGGAGATCATAAAAAAGATCAAGTCCGCGGCGGGGAGCGTTCCCGTATTCGCAAACACCGGCTGCACCGCCGCCAACATACGCGAGAAGCTCAGCATCTGCGACGGAGCCGTCGTAGGAACCGCCTTCAAGAAGGACGGGAAGTTCGCGGAGATGGCAGACGCGGCCCGCGTCAAGGAGTTCATGGACATAGTGCGCGCTTACAGGGCGGAGCTTTAGAGCGCAGGACAGGAGAGCCAAATGAAATACCTGATGGGAATAGACGTCGGCACCTACGAGAGCAAGGGCGTCATCATAGATACCGGAGGACGGGTCATCCGCACCGCCTCCGCGGCTCACGGAATGGAGAATCCGAAGCCGCGCTTCTACGAGCACGACGCCGAGGAGGTCTGGCTGAAGGACGTGCTGCAGATCTCGAACCAGCTCCTGAGGGAGACGGGGATCGCGAATACGGACATACTCGCGCTCGGCCTCAGCACTCTGGGCACCTGCCTCGTGCCGGTTGACCGCGGGCTCAGGCCGCTGCGCAAGGCCATCCTCTACGGGATAGACGCGCGCGCCTCCGATGAGTGGGAGGAGATGACCCGCATGTACGGGGAGGACGGCGTCAGGCGCATCTTCGGCCGCCTGATCTGCTCCGACGACGTCGCCGCCAAGATACTCTGGATCAAGAACAAGGAGCCCGAGGTCTACGCGAAGACCTACAAGTTCCTCACGGGGACCTCGTTCCTCGTGGCGAGACTCACGGGCGAGTTCAAGCTTGACCGCTTCCTCTGCACCGCCTCCTTCAAGCCCCTGTACAACGCGGACGGGAGCGTGAACGAGGAGATGTGCGCGCCCTACTGCCGCCCCGACCAGCTCCCGCGCGGCCAGGTCGTGACCGATCTCGCGGGAAGGATCACCGCCGAGGCAGCGGCGCTGACAGGCCTCGCCGAGGGCACCCCCGTGATGACGGGAAGCGGAGACTCCTCGTCCGAGTCCATAAGCGTCGGCGTGATGAGCCACGGCGACACCATGATACAGATGGGCTCCTCGATGTTCATGTACTGCTGCACCGACCGCCTCATAAGCGACGAGCGCGTGCACGGCGGCGGCTTCCTGATCCCAGGCTGCTACAGCGTCTCCGCGGGCACGAACAACTGCGGAACGGTCACGCGCTGGTTCAGAGACGAGCTCTATTCGGAGCTCCTGGACGCCGAAAAGGCCGGAGGGGAGAACGCCTACGCCGCGATGATGAGGGAGCTCGAGAAGGTCCCCGCGGGCTCGGACGGCCTCGTGACCCTGCCCTATTTCGCGGGCGAGCGCACGCCGATAAACGACCCGGACGCAAGGGGCCTTATCATAGGCCTCACCCTCAAGCACACGAAGGCGCACCTCTACCGCTCCGCGATCGAGGGCATATGCTTCGGCTTCGCGCAGCACGTGGACATACTCAAGGAGAACGAGATCGCTCCGCTCAACCTGCTCGCGGTGGGCGGCGGAACGAAGAACCCCGTCTGGATGCAGATGGCCGCCGACATCATAGGCGAGCCCCTGCACATAATGGAGGTCACGATAGGCGCGAGCTACGGCGACGCTCTGATGGCGGGGATATGCTGCGGAGTGTTCAGCGGCTTCCCCGAGCTGAAGAAGATCGTAAAGCCCGCGAAGACCGTGGAGCCGCGCCCCGGAATGCACGAGCTCTACGCGCCTTACCGCAGGGTCTACGACGAGGCCTACGCCGCGACCAGGGAGCTGATGCACAGGCTGTAGAGGCGGACAAAAAATACAACGAGCGGACCCCCGCAGGTCCTGTAGCCTGCGGCCGGGTCCGCTCTTTCGATCACCGAAGCTGCGCCCAGGCCGTCTCCGCGCCATATCAGGGCGCGAAGCTGCCTTGCCCTCTCGTTTTCCGGGGCGCCGGCTATCTGACGATCTCTATGTGCTCCTTCATGTAGTTCACGAACCTCGCGCCGACGGCGGAGAGGATGTGATTCTTGAGAGTGATGATGGACCTGGAGGTCTGCAGCATCTCCTGCAGGGTCGGATCGTCGCTCACCAGCGGGCGGCAGAAGGTGTTGTGGTACTCCATCTGCTCGGTGCTGTTGGTGCGGATGATCGCGACCGCGGCCTCAGCCTCGGCCCACATCATCGTGTTGCTCCTGGAGGTCGAAACGCTGAGGATCTCGGGGCTGATGTTGGCCCTCTCGAACATCTCGGTCAGCTGCTCCTCTACGCCGCGGGAGATCGCGAGAGTCATCCCGCCGAGCCTCTCAAAGGCTACGGTCTCCTCCTCCGGTTTGATCCAGGGGTTGTTGCGGCTGCAGAATATGCTCATGCGCTCGACTATGGAGGTCTCCTCGTTGAAGTTGGCCGGGATGTGGCCGTTGATCCTCGTGAAGCCGATCTCGATGACGCCGGCCTTGAGGAGCTCGAGCACCTCGCGCGAGTCCTCCTCGCGGATCTCGAACTTGACCTCGGGATTCTCCCTCTGGAAGCCCACGAGCAGGTTGTTGACGTAGTTGTCCGGATAGGCCTGGGTCACGCCGAGGCGCAGTATGCCCTGCGAGCCCTCGATGCAGGCGTCGATCTCCTTGTAGGAGGCATCGACCAGCGCGATGATGTCCTTCGCCCTCTTGTAGAGTATGCGTCCCGCGTCGGTGAGCTCCATCTGGCGCGACGACCTGATGAGGAGCTGGGTCTTGTACTCCTCCTCGAACTGCTTGAGCTGGTTGCTGAGCGCGGACTGGGCCACGTGCAGCTCCCTCGCGGCAGCCGACAGCGTCCCCTTGTCCACTATCTCAATATAATTCCTGTAAAAATCTATATTCATGATCCCCTCGTTTCATGCCGGCCTTGCCGCCGGCAGCGTGCCGGCTCCGGCCGGACACAGTATTAACAGTCCCTGACAGGCGGCCCGGCGCCCCCTGCGCCCGGCCTTCAGCCCCTGATCAGCAGCACCGCGGCGTCGTTGACGTTGGTGCCCGTGGGGCCGGTCTTTATTAAACCCCCTATCGCCTCGAGCGCGTGGTAGGAATCGTTGCGCGCGAGGACTTCAGCCGGATCGATGCCCAGGGCCTTCATCTCCCCGAGGCTCTCCCCGTCGACATAACCGCCCGCCGCATCCGTGGGACCGTCGGTCCCGTCCGAACCCACCGAGAACACCGCCGCGGGCAGCCCGTCTATGAGCTCCGCCGCCGACAGCGCTATCTCCTGGTTGCGGCCGCCGAGGCCGTCTCCCCTCAGCTTCACGACGGTCTCCCCCGCCGCGATGAAGGCCATGGAGCGCGCCCCTTCGGCGCACTTCTGCCGGGCGAGCTCTCCGAGCATGCGCCCCGCGTCCTTTGCCTCGCAGCGAAGATCGTCGGTCAGTATCACAGTCTCGTAGCCGAGCCCTTCGCAGGCCTCCTTAGCGGCCTGCGCGAGGACGCGGACGCTCCCGGTTATGAGGGTCGTCACGTTCGAGAGCTCCTTGGGAGTCTCGACTGCGAGCAGCTCCAGAGCCCTTTCGCTGAGCTTCAGCCCGTACTTTTCGACGACTCCGAACGCCTGAGCGCAGACGCTGCTGTCCGGATGCGCCGGAGCGGAGGCTATGGTCTCGAGGTCGTCGCCGAGCACGTCGCTGAGCACGATCTGGGAGATCCTCGCGTCTCCGCAGGCCTTCGCGAACTTGCCGCCCTTGACCGCCGAGAGCCTCTTCCGGATGAGGTTCATCTCGCGTATGTCAGCTCCGCAGGCGAGGAGCTGCCGCGTTATGTCCGAAAGCTCTTCCTCAGGCACGAGGGGAAGCTCGAAGATAGCCGAGGCTCCTCCCGAGACCAGAAAGACCAGGGTGTCGTCCGCTGTGAGCGAGGAGGCGTATTCCAGCCCGGCCCTTCCCGCTTCGAAGGATCCCTCGTCCGGGACCGGATGCCCCGCCTCGATGATCCTCAGCGGCGGAAGCTCCCCCTGCGAGTGGCCGTGCTTGGTGGCGATGAAGCCTCCCGAGACCCTGCTTCCGAGTATGTCCATTGCCGCGGAAGCCATCTGCCATGCGGCCTTGCCTATCGCGATGACGTGGAGCCTGCCCTCGAGCCTGGCGTCGGACAGGGCGCTTCTGACCGCCTCGTCCGGCAGGACGGAAGCGATCGAACGTTTAATTATCTCGCCGGCGTCCCGGCGCAGATCAGCGTCCAAAGTCCATCACCCCTTTCTTCGCGGGCCTTCGGCATCCTGCAGACACCAAAAAGCCGTGCCCCTTCGTCTTTTTTTAGTGTGGTTGCACTTATCGTGTATTTATATTATACTTATCAATAAACAATAAATCAACTATTTTGATAAGCTAGACTGCTTTTATTAAAAACTATTATGGAGGAGATATCATGAGCTGGACACCGACGCTTGAGGAAGCCAGAGAACTCACATTTGAACACAACAAGGAAGCCTTCCACAGGCAGCACGCGGAGATCGTTTCGGGCGTGATGGGCTATTTCGCCCGCGAGTTCGATCCCGAGCGCGAGGAGTTCTGGGCGGCCGTCGGGATGCTGCACGACCTCGACTTCGAGGAATTCCCCGAGCAGCACTGCATCAAGACCGAGGAGATGCTTGTGGAGAAGGACTGCGACCCCGAGATGGTCCGCGCGATCTGCTCGCACGGCTGGGGCCTCACCGGCTCGAAGTACGAGCCCGAGCAGCAGATGGAGAAGGTGCTCTTCGCCGTCGACGAGCTCACCGGCCTCATCGGCGCCGCCGCGCTCATGAGACCCTCTAAGAGCCCCGACGACATGGAGCTCAAGTCGCTCAAGAAGAAGTACAAGGACAAGAAGTTCGCCGCCGGCTGCAGCCGCGACGTCATCCAGCAGGGCGCCGACCGCCTCGGCTGGACCCTCGACGAGCTCCTCGAGCGCACCCTTGACGCGATGAAGAGCATGCACCTGACGTTCTAGAGACAGGGATCGCCAAGGATGCACCCCGGGCCCGACAGGACCGGAGCTTGTTCACGTGGCAGCGCCCCAGGATACCGGCGTCCGGCAACAGTGCCGGGGGCGAATAGGACGCCGCCCTACGGATGAAGGCATCGGCCCCGGCACCTCAAGCAAAGAAATAGACAGCGCCGAGAGGAGGCACTTCATAAGGAAGAGCCTCCTTTGTCTTGTTTAAAATGCAATCTGTGTCTGATTTGGATGCAGTTAATAATTACTTAACATGAAATCCATATATTGTGCTCCGATCGACGTGTAGACGCAACATATTCGCACAAGACTTGACATAACGATAATAATGATTATAATATTCATAGAATCTAAAAGGAGAAAGACCATGAACACGGAAAGGAACCCTTTCAGCGTAAGGCTGGAAGAATTGCTTAAAGCCCGACAC
>JAEENW010000188.1 GCA_016283945.1 Bacillota bacterium | reverse complement strand
CGCAGGCCGCGGACTCGCCCGGGCGGGATTCCGGTCTGACCTGAGCTTTAGTTCCGGCGGCTTTGTCCGGATCCAGCTGCTCCGCGCCCGGTCCCGCCTCCTTCTCTTCACGCCGCGCGAGAGCTCTGTCGATCTCCGACAGGACCTGGCTGAGCGGAGGATAGCCTGAAAAGCAGAGTTCCGCGCTGTCCGGACTGCCTGCGAGCCTTATCCTCGGGCTGCCCTCTTCTTCGGCGAGCGCCCTGGCCACGGCGATGCCGTAGCTCTCCTTTTCGAAATAAGTGTCTAATATTTCCATCTCTGCTATTATATAACATATTCCAGAGCTGCGCGTCAATACCATCGCTTACATTTTCTGCCAGTACAGGCACACAAAAAGACCCGTCCGGATGACCGGACGGGTCTGATTAAGTATGCTTTTCTGCTAGCCGAAGCCCTGCGCGCTAATTGAAGACCGCAGCCCCTTTCACGTGCTACTTGAGCTCCTTGCTCTCCACGACCTTGCAGAGCATGGACTCGAACTCCTCGAAGCTCATGGCGCCGAGGTCGCCCTCGCTCCTGTGCCTCGGAGAGACGGTCTGGTTCTCGATGTCCCTGTCGCCCACGATGAGCATGTAGGGGATCTTCTGCATCTGGGCGTCGCGGATCTTCTTGCCGATCTTCTCGCTGCGGTCGTCGACCTCGACTCTGTAGCCCTTGTCGTCGAGTCTGGCCTTGATGCCCTTGGCGTAGTCCAGAGCCCTGTCGGTTACGGGCAGGATCTTTACCTGCACCGGAGCGAGCCAGGTCGGGAAGGCTCCCGCGAAGTGCTCGGTGATGACGCCGATGAAGCGCTCGATGGAGCCGTAGACGACGCGGTGGATCATGACCGGAGTCTGCTTCTCGCCGTTGGCGTCGATGTAGTCGATGCCGAACCTTCCGGGCAGCTGGTAGTCGAGCTGGATGGTGCCGCACTGCCAGACTCTGCCGAGGCAGTCGGTGACGTGGAAGTCGAGCTTCGGGCCGTAGAAGGCTCCGTCGCCGGGGTTGAGCTCGTAGGTCTTGCCGATCGAGGTGATCGCGTCCGCGAGGGCGTTCTCAGCCTTCTCCCAGTCCTCTCTGGTGCCGATGTGATCCTCGGGCATGGTGGAGAGCACGATCTTGTAGGGCAGGCCGAAGACGTTGTAGACCTCGTCGATGAGCCTGGTGATGCGGACCACCTCGTCCTGGATCTGCTCCTTCGCGAGCAGGATGTGGGCGTCGTCCTGAGTGAAGCACCTCACCCTGAACATTCCGTGCAGGGCGCCGGAGATCTCGTGCCTGTGCACGATGCCGAGCTCGCCGTAGCGCAGCGGCAGGTCCTTATAGCTTCTGGGCGCGGTCTGGTATACCAGTATGGAGCCGGGGCAGTTCATCGGCTTGATGGCGTAATCCTCATCCTCGATGACCGTCGTGTACATGTTGTCCTTGTAGTGATCCCAGTGGCCGGAGGTCTCCCAGAGGGTGCGCTTCATGATCTGCGGGGTCATGATCTCGACGTAATCCCACTTCTTGTGGATCTGCCTCCAGTAGTCGATGAGCCCGTTCCTGAGCACCATGCCCTTGGGCAGGTAGAACGGGAAGCCGGGAGCCTCATCCCTGAACGCGAAGAGCTCGAGCTCCTTGCCGATCTTTCTGTGGTCCCTTCTCTTGGCCTCCTCGATCCTCTCGAGGTACTCGTCGAGCTCGTCCTTCTTCGGGAAGGCGATGCCGTAGATCCTCTGAAGGGTCTCCCTGCTGGAGTCTCCTCTCCAGTAGGCGGCGTTGCAGGTGAGCAGCTTGATGGCGTTGCCCTTGACGCGGCCGGTGCTGTCGAGGTGCGGGCCGGCGCAGAGATCGGTGAACTCGCCCTGCTTATAGAAGGAGATGGGCTCTCCCTCGGGGAGGTCATTGATCAGCTCGATCTTGAAGGGCTCGTCCTTCATGAGCTCGAGAGCCTCCTCTCTGGAAAGCTCGAAGCGCTCGATCCTGAGCTTCTCCTTGCAGATCTTCCTCATCTCCTCCTCGATCTTCTCCATGTGCTCGGGAGTGAAGGCGAAGGGAGCGAGCATATCGTAGTACCAGCCCTCCTTGATGGCGGGGCCGATCGCGAGCTTGACCTCGGGCCACAGGCGCTTGACGGCCTGAGCCATGATGTGGGAGCAGCTGTGCCAGTACGTATGGCGGTACTCCTCGTTCTCGAACGTGAATTTGCTTTCTTCAGACATTTGTTTTCCTCCGTGTGTGACGTCCGCGCCGCCGGGGACGCGGATCAGAGCTGCTTAGGGCAAAAGAAAATCTCACCCCTTGTATGTCAGGGGTGAGATGCTATGCATTCCACGGTTCCACCCTGCTTACGGAAGCCTTCCGGACATCCGTCGCTCTACTCCTCTGTAACGGGAGGACCCGTCCCGGTCTAGACGCCTTGCGGCGCTTCGGCGGGCAGCTCCAAGGTGGTGGCCCACAGCGTTCTTCCGCCGGTCCCCTTCCAGCCTTGAGGGACCTCTCTGGGGTTTCCGAACGCGGGCGTCCTTTTCACAGCCTTATATTGCAAATATGCGGTTAATATAGCACAAAAGCTTGACAGGGTCAAGGGTTTAAACGCTTCAGCAGCTGCGTTATCGCCGCGGTCGAGATGATTATCAGGACCGTGCAGGCGATGAACAGATAGTTGTAGTTGCCCATGCGCGTGATCATCGGACCCGCGGAGAAGGAATACAGCGCTCCCGCCAGGGAGTTGATGCAGCTGTGCAGCGGCGAGTACTTCTTATAGCCCTCCACGTCGTAGGAGCTCATACAAAGCCTCGAGAAGCCTATGGCTCCCGCCGAGAAGCACATCGAGTAGAGGAAGGCGGAGGCGTAGAGCGCGAGCTGCGATCCGTTGAGGAAGGCAAAGCCGCCGAAGGTGAGCACCGTCACCCAAAGGGTGAAGAGTATGGGCTTGTGAGGCCCTATCCTGTCGCAGGCGATTCCGAAGACTATCTTCCAGGCGATGTTTCCGATGTTGCTGAGAGTGCTCATGGTAGCGCCCACGGAGAGATCGTAGCCGAGATCCGTCGCGTAGGTCCCCATGTACTGGCTGAACATGTAGGTGCAGCTCGAGGCCAGGGTGCCGAGGGTCACGAGGGCGAAGAGCTTCTTGTCCTCGATGACGACTCTGAGGCCGCTCTGCCCTCCCGAGGTCCTGGTGTCGTTGGGGATGGGCTTTCTGAATATCATGATCAGCCCTATCGCGCAGAGCGCGGCCGTGAAGAGCGCCATCTTGATGTTCGCGGACTTCCAGCCGCCGGCCTTGGACCAGCTGGAGACGAGCGGGTTGAATATGGCTCCCGCCACTCCGTAGCAGGCCATCGCGACGCCCGTCGCGGTGCCGGCGAAGCCCGGCATCCACTGGTTCAGTATGTATGGGGTGGTGATGCCCAGGCAGCAGAAGCCGAAGGCCACGAGCACCGCCGCTATGATCCAGATCGTCCGGCCCGTTCCGAACAGGAAGATCATGAAGGAGGCGATGCTGACGATCTCGACCAGCACCAGGTAGCTTATCTTGCTCTTCACCTTGAAGAACTGAGGCACGGCTATGATGGCGAACACCGCCATTCCTATGCCCCTTATCCCGTAGTACATGGACATGTAGGCCACGGGATAGTTCTCCGCGAGCCTCATGGCGGCGAAGAGCGTGCCCGCCGCGTTGGAATAGATGCCTACGCCTATCTGGAACAGTATCGTTCCGATGAAGACGATCAGCTGGTCCTTGTTTAGCTTTGCCATATGAGTGTCACTTGCTCCGTTTCAATGGTCGTGTCTGTGAAGTCAGAAAAGAAGCGGCAGCCCGGTACTCCGGACCGCCGCGTATTATATCATTTTCTCCCTGTCTTCGCAACGGTAAGGGGGATTTATGCGGAGCGGCCGCGCCTGTTCATGGGCGCCGTGTCCCGCAGGCTCCCACGCTACAGGAACAGCGAAGCCAGGTGATAGACTATGCCCGCGAGTATGAGAGCGCAGCCGATGTAGAAGCCCGCTATCCTCGCGGTCCACTTGAGCGAGTGCGACTCCCTGTAGGTGGTGCTCAGAGCCATCACGCAGGGCACGCTGAAGGTGCTCGCGAATATGAAGGCGAGAGCCTCGGCCTTCGATATGGTCTGAGTCATGAGCACGCCGAGCATGCTGTTGTCGACAGTTACGGCGCCGGTCTTGAAGGTCATGTCCATGATGCTCCCCTGCCCCGTGAATATGGCGTTGAGCACGCCGAGCACCGCCTCCTTGGCGAAGCCGGCGGTCAGGAAGGCCATGAAGGTCCTCCAGCCGAGGCCGAAGATCCTGGTGACGGGCTCGATCGCGGTGCCTATGCGGTAGAGAAGGCTTCCGGCGATATCGCCCGTGGAGCTGAAGGAGAGCGCCCAGAAGAACAGGGACACGAGAGTGACGGTCCCGAGCGCGCGCTTGAAGATGCCGTAAGCCTTGACGAATGCCTCCTTTATGATGTGCTTCCAGTGAGCCTTGTGGTACGGCGGAAGCTCCATGATGAGGCCGCTGCGGCTCTCGGCCGGAGCGAGCTTCTTCCCGAAGACCTTAGAAACGATGGTCATGAGCAGCACCATGTAAGCCAGCACCGCGACGCAGACCAGCAGGGTCCCCGCCGGGGAGAAGAACATGCCCGAGACCACCGGGACCATAGCCCAGATCGATCCGCAGGGAACTGCCCAGACCACGGCCATCGCGAGCATCCTCTGGCCCCAGTTGTCCATGACCCTGGTGCCGCAGGTGCCGCCTATGGTGCAGCCAAAGCCCATGAGTATGGGCGCTATGGCCTTGCCCTGAAGGCCCAGCCCGGAGAGCATGCCGTCGAACTGGTAAGCCGCCCTCGCGAGGAAGCCTACCTCCTCAAGATATCCGAACACCAGGTTGACTCCGAAGACGAAGGCAGCCATGGAGACCGAGAAATACAGCACGTTGGGCAGCATCGAGCTGAAGATCGAGACCAGCCACTTGTGCACGCCCAGGCCCGAGAGCAGGCTCTCCACCGGTCCGTGAAGGACCATGGGGATCATGGAGCCTATGCTCATGAAGGGTATGCAGATGACCATGGCCACGAGGAACGCCAGCAGGATTATGCCGACGCACACGAACTTTCCGGTGACGGGCTTGAGCACGAGCCTGTCGAGCTTTGAGAGCCTGTAGCCGGAGCTGCGCGCGGAGGAGACGCCTTCGAGCATCCTTCCGACCCATTCGAACTTGGCGCTGTTCTCGGCGAGCACCCCGCCCTCGCCGCTTCCCGCGGGAGCGGAGCTCAGCATATGGGGAGACTGCAGCTCCTTCGCCAGCAGGGCCTTCAGCTCGTCGTATCCGCCCTTTTCCGCCGCCACGAAGGGCAGCACGGGGATGCCGAGGCGCTTTTCGAGAAGCTTCGCGTCTATGCTCTTGCCCTGGGACTTAGCGACGTCCATCATGTTCAGTATGAGCACGGCGGGCGCGCCCATGGAAGCGAACTCCGCCACCATGTACATGCTTCGCTCGAGCTGGGAGGCGTCGACCAGTATGCAGGTCAGATCGGCCTGCCCCGTCTTTATGAAGTCGGCGGTTATGAGCTCTTCGTCCGAGTTGCCCGTGAGGCCGTAGCTTCCCGGGAGGTCTGTGACGGTGTATCTGACCCCGTCATAACTGTAATACCCGTCGCACTTCTCGACGGTCTTGCCGGGCCAGTTGCCGACGTGCTGGCGCGAACCTGTCAAAGCGTTGAAAACCGTGGATTTTCCGGAATTCGGCTGTCCGAGCAGCGCTATTCTGGTCTTCATATCTCAGCTACCTCTATCTTTCCCGCGTCCGCGCGGTCGAGCGCGATCAGCGTCTCCCTGCAGAATATGAGGACCGGCATCTTCCGGTCGTTCTTGACGATCTGCACGGGTATGTCCTCCGTGACTCCTATAGCAGTGATCCTGCTCTTGAAATGCGCGTCGCCGTCTATACGCTTTATCAGAGCGTTAGTGTCGGCTTTCGCTTCCGCAAGTTTCATGAAACACCTCTCTTTCGATGCGGCCCGGGCGGGTCATCTGTTGATTAGTTTACGCTAACCCAAGCCCTTGAAAAAAGCCTCACCCTTGCCATGAGGCAGCTGTACCCTGCCGCCGCGCGGGACCGTTAGTCTGGCTCGCTGACGGCTTATAAATAATATATACCCGTTGTGTTAGCTTTTGCTAACTATTTTGCAAAAAAAACAGAGGCTGAGCCCCTGTTTTTTGCTTTTGTTACGGCCGTCGCCGCTCAGATCTGCTTTCCGGGCGCGAATTCCGTCGTACCGAGATACGCGATAAGCTCCTCGAAGCTGAATCCTTCAGCCATGGCGTCCTTCTCGCAGGCGCAGTATCCGCCCTTCCCGTGATGATTGGCCGTGCACATCCCGCACTTTCTGTAGTTCGGGCAGCCCGCAGCCTCGCCTCTCGGGCAGGGGCAGTTTTCCGGGCTGTAGAGATATCCGGGCATCTTTCTGTTTTCCATGTCTTTGCTTTCCTTCCGGCAGGCTCCGCGCTGCGCTTTGCGGGGTCCTACCTCTTTTTATAGATCAGCAGCTCGGGATCGCTCCCGCCCGGGCCGTAGCTGCTCACGAGTATGAAATCCATGCAGGCGAGCACTCCGAAGCACCTGTCGCCCCCGAATTCGGATTCGAGCTGGTTCCCGAGGTAGGTCGTCCCTTCGTCGAGAAACCTCGCCTTCATCCCGTTCGGAAGGCGGTACTCGAGGTCAACATACTTCCCGACGAGGGCGTTCAGCCTGTCGAGCCGGGGCATTCCTTCGATGCCCAGAGCGTTGATCTCGTCGATGAGCTGCTTCTTGAAGGCCTCGAACTGCCCTCCGTCGCTGAGCTGCTCGTACCTCTTCCAGTAGTCGAGCTTCGGCAGCGCCTCCTTCAGGTAGGAGCGCGCCTGCTCCTCAGTGAAGCCCTGCGCGGCCATGTTCGGCACGCAGACCTCGATGAGCTCGTCCAGGTCGCTGTAGGTGTAATTCCCGTCGGCGTAGCACCACTTGCAGTAGTCCTCGTTGAGCGAGCCGTCCGCGTCGCGGCCTATGATCCCCTCCCCGAGGGGCATGCCGCAGCACTGGCACACGAGCTTCCTCGGGGAGCCGAGCAGCGTGTTGATGGAGACGTCGAACAGCCTCGACAGCAGCTTGAGCGTCTCCGTGTTAGGCACCGTCTCGCCGGTCTCCCAGCGCGACACCGCCTGCCTCGTAACGAATACCTTTTCGGCAAGCTCGTCCTGAGACATGCCGCTCCTGTTTCTGAGTTCGCGTAATACTTCCCTTGTTTCCATGAGAATCCCTCCTCGGGTCTCATTCTAATACAGAGGCTGCGCGCGCGCACGCAACGGGGCGTTGCCCGGAGCCCGGGCGGGTCCGGCCTGTACGCGGCAGCGCGGCTCAGGGGCCGTTCGCCTCTACTCCCTCCACTGCTTCATGCCGAGTTCGAGCCCTATATCGTCCGCGCGCCAGCTCGAGAGGCCCCTGCAGTCACCCTTTTCGAGGAACCAGGCGCCGTCCTTCCTGACGAGCCTCGCGCAGACCGCCGCCTGCTTGCCGCGGCCGTCCATTCTGAGGGAATACGCCCTGGGAGCGCCTTCGGAGCCGGCTCCGTCAGCGCCGCTCCCGCGGCAGCCTTCCGGCGCGCAGCTCACCGCCACGTCTCCTATAGAAGCGAGGTCGAGGCCGCTCTTCTCCGGCTCGTGCATGGCGAGCACGAAGAGGACTTCGCCGGCGCTTTCAGGGAGCCCGGCGGCGTCGACCGTCACGCTCTCCGAGCCGGCCATGCCCTGCATGTCGTCTCCGCGGTGCTCTACCGCCCCGCTGAGATCGCGTAGCTGGTTGTAGAAGGCCAAGCAATAGCGTCTGGCTATGGTCCCGTCCGCGTCCCTTACGTATGCGTAGATATCGGCGTCCACGGATCCGTCCTCAGGAGCGTCCCAGAAGAAGCTCAGGCAGCTCTTCCCCGCGGGAAGAGCCTCGCTTTCGAGCTCCTTAACGGCGGCAGGCTTAACAGCCCTGCCGAGGGGAGCGGCCGCGCAGTTCTTTCTGACCACGGCCTTTCTCCAGCTGTAGTCGGGCTTGTCCGCTCCGCCGCTCAGGATCTCCTCCTCGGAGGGGAACGGCACGTCCTCGGGGCTGTATACCGCCTGCTCGGTCTTGCAGCTGACGTTCTTCATGTCGCATTCGATGACGAACATCCTCATGAACATGTAGTGCGGAACGTCGAACTGGGTCGGCCTGCGCATGTGGTGTGACAGCGTCAGCTGCACCGCGCGGCCCCAGAGGCCGGTCTCGGTCTGCCTGCTAACGGGGCGTATGGTCCCGTTTGCCATTATGCATCTGTAATCGTGGATGGCTCCGCGGTAGGGATGCTGCGGATGGTTCTGGAACATCGCGAACGTGAGAGTTACCCTGTTGTCCGCCGCCCAGACGTCGAGCTTGTGACCCTCGCCCGCGCCGTGGATGTAGACGAAGAGCTTGCCTTCCCTGAACTCGTAGCCGAAGTTCGTCGGCACCGCGTAGGGATAGCCTCCGTCGTTGGCGGCGATGGTGACGAACTCGACGCGGTCGAGTATCGCCTTCATGATCTCAACGTCGTGTATCTGCTGCTCGAATTTCCGCATCGGGTAGTCGCCGATCATGATCCGTTCCTCCGTTCGGTCAAATTTCTACTTAAGGAAGGCCTTGTAGCCCTTGTAGGCCTCGTAGATGTCGGCCTTGGAGGCTACCTCGTAGGGCGCGTGCATGTTGAAGAGCGCGATCCCGCTGTCGATGACCTCCATGCCGAACTTGGCCATGATGTAGGCTATGGTCCCGCCGCCGCCGACGTCGACCCTGCCCAGCTCGCTGAACTGGTAGCTCACGTCCGCGTCGTCGAATATCTTCCTGATCCTGGCGATGTACTCGGCGTTTGCGTCGTTGGAGCCGCTCTTGCCGCGGCTTCCGGTGAACTTCATCAGCGCGAGCCCGCAGGACATGTAGGCGGAATTCTTGGCCTCGTAGGCCTCGGCGTAGAGAGGATCGTAGGCCGCGTCCACGTCGGAGCTGAGCATCCTGGAGTTCTGGAGCGCCCTTCTGGTCTTGAGCGCGCTCTCGCCCTCCATGCTGGCTACGATCTCTGCGACCGCGTTCTCGAAGAAGTGTCCGGACATTCCGGTTGCTCCGACGGAGCCGATCTCCTCCTTGTCAACGAGCAGGCAGCAGGTGGTCCTCTCGCCGGCCTCGACCTCGAGCATGGCCTTCAGGGAGGTGTAGGCGCAGATGCGGTCGTCGTGGCCGTAGGCGAGTATCATGCCGGCGTCGAGTCCGCAGTCGCGGGCCTTTCCGGCGGGGACGATCTCGAGCTCGGCTGAGAGGAAGTCCTCCTCCTCGAAGCCGTACTTCTTCTTGATTATAGACAGGACGTTTGCCCTGACGGCTTCCTTCTCGTCGTCCTTGAGCTTGGTCTTGGCGAGCGGGGTGTTGCCCACGAGCAGGTCGAGGTTCTCGCCGCTGACGACCTCGCTGGCCTTCTTCTCCATGAGGCCGTGGGAGAGGTGGATCAGCAGGTCGGTGAACACGAAGACCGGATCCTTGGGATCCTCGCCGATAGCGAGCTCGACGGTGCTGCCGTCCTTCCTGCAGACCACGCCATGGATGGCCATGGGCTGGGCGACCCAGAGGTACTTCTTGATACCACCGTAGTAGTGGGTGTCGAGGTAGGCCTGGCCGTTGCTCTCATAGAGCGGATTTCCCTTGACGTCGAGCCTGGGGCTGTCGATGTGGGCTCCGAGTATGTTCATGCCCTTCTCAAGAGGCTGGCTGCCGATGTTGAAGAGCGCTATGGTCTTCTTCATGCAGACGGCGTAGAGCTTGTCTCCCGCCTTGATCTTCCTGCCCGACCCGAGCACGCCGTAGAGCTCCTCATAGCCCGCGGCCTCCGCCTCGGCTACGATCTCCTTGATGCACTCGCGCTCGGTCTTGCCTCCGTCGAGGAAGGCCTTGTAGGACTTGCTGAGGCTCTCCACAGCTTTGAGCTCGTCCTTTCCGTATTTCTCCCATGCTGACTTGTTCTTCATATTTTGCTCCCTTTTGAAACTGCGCCGCCCGCCCCGAGGGGCGCCGCCGCCTTAGCTTAAAAACGATCCCCCGAGAAGCGGGCTCCCCGGGGGATCTTTGCTGAACTGTTTTGCCTTTAGAACTCCAGGCTCTTCTCGATAAAGGCCTTGAGGTCCTCGATCTTCACCCTCTGCTGCTCCATGCTGTCGCGGTCGCGGACGGTGACGCAGCCGTCGGTCTCGGTGTCGAAGTCGACGGTCAGGCAGAACGGAGTTCCGATCTCATCCTGCCTTCTGTAGCGCTTGCCGATCGAACCGGCCACGTCGTAGTCGATGCTGAAGTACTTGGAGAGCTGGGCGTAGAGCTCCTCAGCCTTCTCGCTCTGCTTCTTGGTGAGAGGCAGCACGCAGGCCTTGAAGGGCGCCAGCGCCGGATGGAAGTGCATGACGACTCTGGAGTCGGCCTTTCCGTCCTTGCTGAGGTCCTGCTCCTCGTAAGCGTCGCAGAGGAAGGCGAGAGCCACTCTGTCGGCGCCGAGTGACGGCTCGATGACGTAGGGCACGTACCTCTTGGAGGGATCCATCGGGTCGACGTACTCGAAGTTCTCACCGGAGAACTTCATGTGCTGTCCGAGGTCGTAGTCGGTCCTGTCGGCTACTCCCCAGAGCTCGCCCCAGCCGAAGGGGAAGAGGTACTCGAAGTCGGTGGTCGCCTTGCTGTAGAAGGCGAGCTCCTCCTGAGCGTGATCCCTGAGCCTGAGCTTGTCCATGTTCATGCCGAGGCTCTCGAGGAACTTCCTGCAGTACTCCTTCCAGAACGCGAACCACTCGAGGTCGGTCCCGGGCTCGCAGAAGAACTCGAGCTCCATCTGCTCGAACTCCCTGATCCTGAAGATGAAGTTTCCGGGAGTGATCTCGTTTCTGAAGGACTTGCCGATCTGGGCGATCCCGAAGGGGATCTTCTTTCTCGTGGTCCTCTGGACGTTCTTGAAGTTGACGAAGATGCCCTGAGCCGTCTCGGGACGGAGGTAGAGCTCGTTCTTGGACTCCTCGGTCACTCCCTGGAAGGTCTTGAACATGAGGTTGAACTGACGGATGGGCGTGAAATCAGCCTTCCCGCAGACCGGGCAGACGATGCCGTGCTCCTTTATGTACTCCTCCATCTGGGCGTTGGACCAGCCGTCGATGCCCTCGAGCTGCTCGCCGTGCTCGGCCGCGTAGTCCTCGATGAGCTTGTCAGCCCTGAAGCGCGCCTTGCAGGCCCTGCAGTCCATGAGCGGGTCGTTGAAGCCGCCGACGTGGCCGGAGGCGACCCAGGTCTGGCTGTTCATGAGGATGGCCGCGTCGAGTCCGACGTTGTAGGGGCTCTCCTGCACGAACTTCTTCCACCAGGCTCTCTTGACGTTGTTCTTGAACTCGACGCCGATGGGGCCGTAGTCCCAGGCGTTGGCGAGACCGCCGTAGATCTCGGAGCCGGGGAAGAGGAAGCCTCTCGACTTGCAAAGGCTCACGAGTTTGTCCATTGTCAGTTCATTGCTCATAACTTTTCTTTATTCCTCTTTCTTTTCTTCTTC
>JAEENW010000187.1 GCA_016283945.1 Bacillota bacterium | reverse complement strand
CATTGAATGGAAGCTGCTGGACGCCCGGGAGCAGGGGCTCACCAGCAACGTCATAAGCGGCACCGACTGCTTCATCGCGGGCAAGGTCGCCCGCGTTCCCCACGCCGAGGAGGCCTTCGGCTTCTCCTTCGAGCGCATGGTGCTCTATGCCTGGTCGAAAGGCATCGGGACCACCTGGATAGGCGGGACCATGGACCGCCCCGCCTTCGAGCGCGCCATGAACGTCGGGGAAGGCGAGTTCATGCCCTGCGTGAGCCCGCTCGGCAGGCCCGCCGCGAAGATGTCGATCAAGGAGACCATCATGCGCAAGGGCGTGGGCGCCGACAGCCGCCTCCCCTTCGAAAAGCTCTTCTTCTCCGGGAGCTTCGGCAGCCCCATAAGTAAGGAGGACGCCGGAGAGCTCGCGGACGCCTTCGAGATGGTCCGCCTCGGACCCTCGGCCGTCAACAAGCAGCCCTGGAGGGCCGTAGCGGCGGACGGAGCCGTCCACTTCTACGAGCAGCACGCCAAGGGCTACGGCGGCGGAGCCTGGGACGTCCAGAAGATCGACCTCGGCATAGCGCTCTGCCACTTCGCCTGCGGCCTGGAAGAGCTCGGGAGGAGCTTCAGCCTCGTGACCGAGGATCCCGGGATCGAGCCTCCCGCGGCCTGCGAGTACATCGCGAGCTTCAGGCTGGGGTAGAGACCGCGGACCGCAAAACTCAATACGCAAAGAAAAGCACGGCCTCGTATGAGACCGTGCTGCTTTGTGGTTGCGGGGGAAGGATTTGAACCAACGACCTCCGGGTTATGAGCCCGACGAGCTACCAGCTGCTCTACCCCGCGATGTTAAGTTTTGGTGCCGAGAACCGGGCTTGAACCGGTACGATATTTCTATCGCGGGATTTTAAGTCCCGTGCGTCTGCCAATTCCGCCATCCCGGCAGATCTGTAAATATCGAAGCGAGGCTTGCCGCCTCGCTTCAATTCTGGCTCCGGAGGTGAGACTCGAACTCACAGCCTATCGGTTAACAGCCGAGTGCTCCGCCATTGAGCTACTCCGGAATACGTCTGCCGTTCGCGACAACAATTAGTATAGTCACTGAGCGGCAGCTTGTCAAGCGCAATTTACCGCAGTTCGCGAATTACTCGTCCTCGAGGCGCTCGATCATCTCCCAGATCGCCTTCGCGCTGTTGAAGTTCTTCGGAACGATCTCGACCGCGGGGACGGCGATGTCGTACTCGTCGTCTATGAACGATATGATCGCGAGTATGTCGAGGGAGCTGATGCGCTTGCCGTCGACGAGGTCGTCGGCGCTCTCAAAGTCTATGCTGTCGTTGAGTCCTTCCAGGAACTCGAGAAGTTCTTCCATGTCCTGTATCCTTTCCGGCGGGCGCGCCGCCCGCTGTAAATCCTCTCCGGGCATATCCGCCCGCTCCAAGCGTCCGTCAGGCGTTCTCCGCCCTGTTGAAGGGGGAGGTCGCCAGGCCCTCTCTCACCAGGCTGAGCCCGCCGCCCTTCGCGAAGTACACGCGCGGCATGCTGCGGCTGAGGAAGAGGTAGATGCCCTCGGTGACCGAGTAGGCTCCGCAGTTCTCGAAGACTATGAAGTCTCCGGCCGCGAGCTCGTCGAAGGGCACGTCCTTGCAGATTATATCATGGATGGAGCAGAGTGAGCCATACAAAAACCATTTGCGGCCGCGGACAGCGCCGGGAATGGGAAGCACGGATCCGCCGTGAAGTCCGTCGGTGTCAGAGCCGCTCAGCCCGCCCGCTTCGCCGGACGTCCGAAGACCCTCCGGGCCCTCGCAGCCCGGGATCCTGAACATCTTCGGGGTCTTCATGGCCATGGTCTGCCCGTAGTAGACGAGGTGGTTCATGCCTCCGTCGAGTATGGCGTGGCAGATCCCGCCGTTCTCCTTTATGTCCATGACGCGGCTGAGGTAGAAGCCGCACTCGGCCGCGATGAAGCGGCCCATCTCGACCGTGAGCTCCCGCCCCTCGGCGAGCGGGGGAAGCAGCTCCGCGAGCGCCCTCGCGGGAGCCAGAGTGTCGGAGAAGTCGTCGCCCTCGAAATACGGGACCTTGAGCCCCGGGCCGTATTCCAGGCGCCCGAAGCGGAAGCCCGTCCTCTCCTCGAAGGAGGCGAGGAACTCCGTCAGGAAGCGGGCGTCCTCCGCCTGCCGCTTCTCCTTGCGCTGCGTGCCCTGGAAGAAGTGCAGGCCGGCGATCTCCACGCCGGCGAGCTCTCCGCGGGCTCTCACGGCCGCCTCGAGGTCCTCCGCGGACATGCCGAACTGGGTGCCCCCGTTGAGGCGAAGGAGCACGGGAAGCCTCTTACCTCTCGACACGCCCTCGTCGTTCAGATAGGCGAGCTGCCTGAGGGATTCCGCGGTGAAGGTGCCGGCGCCGTATTCGGCCGCGGCCTTGATGTCCCACCTCTCCTTGTTCACGCCGGAATAGATGATCTTGGCGGGATCGACGCCGTAAGCCCTGCAGATCTCGAGCTCGCCCGGGCTGCAGACCTCGAGCGCGTCCGCGATGTCCGCCAGCTCGGGTATGAAGAAGGGGTTGGCCTTGATCGAGTAGCAGAGCCTCGCGGCCGGAGAGAGCATATCGCGGATCTCCCTCGCGCGCGCCCTCAGCGCGTCGGTATCGAATACGAAGCAGGGGCTCGCGCCCTCCGCCGTGAGCTTTTCAAAGACGCTTGATTCCATGGGGTCCTCCAAGTTCAGCGGGCCTTTCTCGAGGCCGCGTAGAGCTCCATCAGAGCCTTTCTGTCTATCTTTCCGTTCTTGGTCATGGGCATCTCGTCCACGCGCATCGTGACGGACGGATGCATGAAGGGAGGCAGGTCTCTTGCGAGCAGCCCTGCGAGCGCCTCCTTCTCGAGGCTTCCGGTGTAGAAGAGATAGAGCCTCGACTTCGACTCGTCGTATATGCAGCAGGCGCGGCTGACCTCGTCGCTGCGCATCGCGGCGTTCTCGATCTCGCCGAGCTCGATCCGGTGGCCCATGTGCTTGACCTGGAAGTCCTTGCGGGACACGTAGACCAGATCGCCGTTCTCGTCCCACCTTCCGAGGTCGCCGGTGCGGTACATCGTCTTCGGCCAGCGCTTCTCGAGCGGATCCTGCACGAAGGCCTCGGCGGTGCGCTCGGGGTCTCCGTAGTAGCCCAGCGCGAGGCAGGTCCCGCAGACGCAGATCTCGCCCTCGGCCCCGGGCTCGGTCACGAGCCTGTCTTCATCGTCCAGCAGGAAGACCTCCTCGTTGGGAAAGGCCTTGCCGGCGGGTATCACGTCGCCCTTCTCGAACTCGCGGTCGAGTATGTAGTAGCTGCAGTTGCAGGTGATCTCGGTCGGCCCGTAGAGGTTGACGTACATGGCGTCCGGCAGGAAGCGCTTCCACTTGTTGAGGTGCTTGACCGGCATGACCTCGCCGCTGAACATGACCCTGCGTATCTTGTCCGGGAGCCTGTACTCGAAGCCGTTCATGACGGAGACGAAGCACATGGCGCTGACCGCCCAGGTGCAGTTCGTCGCGCCGTGGTCAGCCAGGTAGTCCATGAGCTTCGCGGGTATGCTGAAGTACTCGCGCGGTATGAGGAGCACCTCGGCGCCCCTGCAGATGCCGCTGTAGATGTCCTTGACCGAGACGTCGAAGTCGAACGGCGCCTGGTTGGCCAGGACGTCCGTGCCGTCGATCCCGAAGATCTCCGTGAAATCGGGGATGAAGTCTATGACGGACCTGTGGCAGACGGTGACGCCCTTGGGGGTGCCGGTACTGCCGCTGGTGAAGTTGACGTAGAGCGGATCGGTGTCCATGGAGGCGGCGCGCCTCGCGGCGAGAAGCTCCGGGTCCTCGGACGCCCCGGCCAGCTCGCCGAAGCCGAAGACCGGGACGCCGCAGCCCTGTTCGCTCTCCGTCTCGCTGAAGCCCTGCGCGATGACTACTCCGAGAGCCTCAGGATCATCCGCTATGATGAGCGAGGGGCCGAGCTTTTCTATGATGCGCGCGATCCTCGCGGGAGGCTGGTTCGCCTCCAGGAAGCTGTAAAAGCATCCCGCGTAGACAGCCGAGAACATCGCGACCGCCGCGCTGACGCTCTTTTCCATGAATATCAGGATTGGAGTCCTCTGAGGCGCCCGCGAGGCTATGAAGCTTCCTCCGCGCCTGGCAGCCCCCGCGAACTCTGCGAAGCTGAGGCTCCTTTCGGGGTCGGTGAACGCCGCCCTGTCCGGGCAGTTCTTCTCGCTGGCCTCGAGCCAGCTGAGGACGTTTCTTGTCATCTCGGCCTCCTCTCAGATCTTTCCGCCGGCGGGCTGCCCAGCCGGAGCGGCTTCAGCAGCGCCCTGAGCGGCGTATCCCGCGGCTTTCGCAGCCTCGTAGCGCCCGAGCTTCTCGGCCCAGGCTGCCTCGTAGGCGGGATCTCCCGCGTGTCCTTCGAGCCCGTAGCGCTCCTTAAGCATGTCAGCGAACCAGAAGCTGAGCTTCTCGGCTCCGGAGACGTTCAGGTGCAGCCCGGCGTCGTAGGTGTCGGTCATCATGTCGAGCCCTATCTCGTCCGAGAGCTCGAGCAGGTTGATATAGTCAACGCCGCGCTCCGCGGCGAAGCTCTTCACGTTTTCGTCCCACTGCGGGTACCAGTAGGGATAGACGGTGGGCGCCTTCACGAGCAGCAGCCTGACGCCCTTCTCCTCGCAGAGATCGGCGATGCGCCCCAGGTACTCGAGGTTCTTCCCGCTGAAGCTGTAGTCGCCAAGAGGCCGCCCCTTGGGGACGTTCTCGGCGGGCTTGACCCCGGTCTCGAGCAGGTAGCCGCTGTGGGAGACGAGCGGCTTTCCGAAGAGATACCTGAAGTCCTCGGAACTGAGCTCACTCCACCTGGAGTGGAAGCGCAGCAGCGGGACGAGGTACGAGCTCAGGCTCTCCTCCTCCGTCATCGAGGCGAGAGCGGCTCCTATCTTGTACTTCGAGAGCCGCATTCCGTCGACGGTCATGCGGTTGTAGGCCTCGTTGGTCTGTTCGGGCTCTGTCATGGCGAGAACGTTCACGACGAGGAGCTTCGGCGTCTCCCTCTCGAGCATCTCAGCCGCGAGCCAGTAGGTCTGCGGTATGAGCTGCTGGGCGCTCCCGCGCACGAAGCTGCTTATCCCCGAGCGCTGCCAGATCGCCGCCGGCGAGAAGTTGCCGTAGGCCTCGCAGTCGCCAACGAAGAGCACGTCGTGCGGGACCTCCTCGCGGTAATACTCCGCGATGAAGGAGCCCTCCTCGAGACTCTCAACGTACTTGGGCATGAGAAGCCCCGTGCACAGGCTGAGCAGCGCGAGGAAGACCGCGGTCTTTATTAAGATCTTCGTGAGCTTTGCTGTCATCCGGATCTGCGCCCGCCGCGGCGTTCTGCCGCGCGGGGAATACTGCTAAAACTGGTTATAGATGAACTGCGAGGCGTCGAAGCCTATGCCGTAGGCGCCGAAGACCAGCACCGCCAGCGCGAGCGCCGTCCCTACGGCGTAGGACAGGAGCGGCTTCTCCGCTGCAGCGTCGAAGAGACCCCTCTTCCTCTCCGCGAGGCTGAAGCAGAGCATCGCGGCGGTCCCCAAAGCCACGGCTGCCCAGTCGTGGGGCGCGAGCCCGAGCGAGCCCGCGGCGGCCGTGAAGGCTTCGGACCAGTTGCCGGCCCTGAAGACGCTCAGCAGCTGAGCGAGAGCGTTGCCCGAGCCGGGATATACGTCGAGCGCGTTGAGCGCGGACATCAGGAACGCTGTCCTGAGGCAGCAGAAGGCCTTGTAGGCCGTATTCCCCGAAAGGCCGCTGAAGCGCGCGTGGAACGCCTTGTACGCGGGAGCGAGCTCCTGCGAGATCATTATGATGAGGCCGTTGCCGAGGCCCCACACCACGAAGTTCATGCTCGCGCCGTGCCAGAGGCCGGTGAGCGCCCAGACCAGCATGGTGCAGAGCCACATGCTTATCCTCTGCGCCGCGGCGGGATGCCCTGCCTCGCGCAGCTTTCTGGACATGCCGCTGACCGCCTTCGAGGTGTAGAGCGGATAGAAGACGTAGTCGCGGAACCAGCTTCCCATGGTGATGTGCCAGCGCCTCCAGTACTCGGCAGTGCTCTTGGAGAAGTACGGGCGCCTGAAGTTCTCGGTCACCCTTATCCCGAGCATGCGCGAGATGCCTATCGTGATGTCGATGCCCCCCGTGAAGTCGGCGTAGAGCTGCACCGCGTACGCGGCGACGAGTATCAGTACGTAAGCCCCGCGGTACTGGGCGGGCGAGCCGCTCACGGTCCTGATGAGCGGAGCGAGCCTGTCCGCGATGATGAGCTTCTTCGAATAGCCCCAGAGCGCCCTGAGCAGCCCCGCGCGGAAGGACGCGGCGTCGAAGCCGTGCCTCTCGAAGAGCGTGGCCGAGAGATCGCCGTAGCGGCTTATCGGTCCCTGCACCATCTGCGGGAAGAAGCTTATGAACGTCAGGAAGCGGACTATGTCCTTCTCCGCCGGGAAGCGCTTCCAGTAGACGTCCACCAGATAAGCCACCGCCATGAAGGTGTAGAAGGACACCGCCAGAGGAGCCCCGAGCCAGGCCGGAACGCTCTTTATGAACATGCGGCTGTACTTGACCGCCGCGAGTATGCCTATGTCGAGGATGAGGCAGAGCACGAGCACGCGCTTAGCCGAGGCCTTGGCGGCTGCCTTGAGGGCCTTCCTCTCGTCCTTGGAGAGCTCAGACTTCCGCGCCGCGATCTCCGCGTCAGAGCGCCCGTAGATCCCGTCTATGGCGCGGGCGGAGGCGTAGGTCGCCAGCGCGGTGAGCAGCATGTAGGCGAGCCCCCGCAGCCCCGCCGAGGAGTAGAACACCATATTCGCAAGCAAAAGAAGCCCCCTCTGCAGCCTTCCTCCGAAGGAATACCACAGAGCGAGCAGCGCGGCGAAGAATATGACGAATTCGACCGAAGCGAAGCTCATGTATCACATTTTATAGATTCCGCCGATATTGTCAACCTGAGCGCCGCCTCACAGCCTGGCGACAAGCATCGGGACGCAGGAGAGGCGGTCGAGCGAGCAGAGCCTGTAGCGAACGCCGTCCAACTCTCCCTCGAAGGCTCCCGCGAAGGCCTGCTGGCCGTGAAGGTGGCCGTAGACCACCGTGTCGAAGCCCGCCGCGGAGAACATGCCGGTGAAGGCGCTCGAAGGCTGTATCAGGCTGCAGGGAGGATAATGGGTCATGCCTATGAGCAGCGGGCGCTCCCCTTCCGACTTTGCGAGCTCCTTTTTCGCGGCGTCTATGGACATCCCGAGCCTGAGCAGCTCGCGCCTGTAGACCGCGGCGTCGCGCTCCGTGAAGGCGGGATCCTCGGGCAGTATCCAGCCCCTGGTCCCGGCCACGACGAAGCCCTCGCCCGCGTAGGCGCTGTGCTGCATGAAGGTGATGCTCTCGAAGAGCCCCTGCATGCGCCCTATCCCGGTCCACCAGAGGTCGTGGTTGCCCTTGAGTATGAGCTTGTGCCCGGGCAGGCGGTCGATCCACGCCAAATCGGGCAGCGCGTCCTCGAGGCGCATCGCCCAGCTTATGTCTCCCGGTATGAGGACCAGATCCTCCGGCTCCACGAGCTTCCTCCAGTTGTCCGCGAGGCGCCGCTCGTAATCGTCCCACGAGGAGCCGAATACGTCCATGGGTTTGTCGACGGACTCACCCAGCGAGAGGTGAAGGTCCGCTATCGCGAATATGTTCAATGGGGCATCTCCTCCCCCTCTTGGCTCATCAGGCTCACGCTGAGGTCGATGTCGTCCTCATAGGAGGCCGCGCCGCCCTCGAGCTCCTGCATCTGCCCGAGCTTCTTCTGTATGGCTCTTGTCCTCGCCCCGACGAGCTTGTCGAGTTCGGCATTCGCCTGGCCGAGCTTCTGCTGGGCGGCGATGAGCACTCCCTCGAACTTGTCGAACTCGCTCTTGACACCGCCGAGCACCCTCCAGACCTCAGAGGCGTTCTTCTGTATCGCGAGGGTCCTGAAGCCCATCTGCAGGGAATTGAGCAGGGCCGCCATGGTCGAGGGGCCGGCTACCATCACTCTGTAGCTGCGCTGGAGCTCCTCGAGCAGCCCGAGGTTCACGACCTCGGAGTAGAGGCCCTCGAAGGGCAGGAACATCACCGCGAAGTCCGTGGTGTAGGGGATCTCGACGTACTTGCCCGAGATGTCCTTCGCCTCGCTCCTCACGGCCGCGGCCAGAGCCTTTCTCGCTTCGATTATATCATCTTTTCGCCCGCTTTCGTAGGCCGCTGTGAGCTGTTCGTAGCGGTCTGCGGGGAATTTGGAGTCTATAGGCAGATAGACGAAGCCTCTGCCGCTGCCCGGCATCTTGACCGCGAACTCCACCCTCTCGCGGCTGCCCGGCACGGTCGCGACGTTCTCGTCGTATTGCTCGCGGGAGAGTATCTGCGAGAGTATGGCGCCGAGCCTTATCTCGCCGAGTATACCGCGGGTCTTGACGCCCGATAGCACCTTTTTGAGATCTCCGACGCCCTCCGCGAGGCTCTGCATCTCGCCGAGCCCGCGGTAGACAGAGTCGAGGCTCTGCCTGACGCTCTCGAAGGAGCGGCTCAGCCTGTCGTCGAGGGTGCGCTGCAGCTTCTCGTCCACGGTGAGCCTCATGCGCTCCATCTGCTCGGAGTTCTCGCGGCGCATGGAGGAGAGCTGGTTCTCGACGCTGCTCCTCAGGCCCTCCGTGACCGCGTAGAAGCCGTCGATGTCCCGCCTTCCCTCCTCTATGTCGCGCCTCAGATCGTCGAGGCCGCGGCGCAGCTCGCCGCCCTCCTTTCTCGAGGAGGCGAGCTCCTTTCTGAGCCTGAGGATGGCGCTGAGCGCCGCGAAGAGCGCGAGCAGGCTCAGGGCCGCGAGCGCGGTTATGACTATGAGAAAAATGTCCGTCTGAGTTCGTATCATATATGGAGCCTCTTTTCCCTTTTACATCCTTATGCATATATTGTACAATAACTGTATGTACAAAAAAATGACTTACAAAAGATTTTTCAGAAAAGCGGCGCTCGGCTGCGCGGCGCTGTTGCTCTCGGCTGCCCTGGCCGCTTCGCCGCTCTCCCTGACCGGCGCCGCTCCGTCCACTCTCTTCTCCTACGCGGAGGAGGCGGAGGAGCCGCACGAGCCGCTTCAGGACGAGTACAACTACGCCGAGGTCTTCCTGAACGGGGAGCGCACCGGCTATCAGGCCTGCACGCTCAAGGGCAGCGTCTACATCAAGCTCGACGACTTCGAGGAGATCGCCCCCCGCGGCTCCTGGATCATAGACAGGGCGGCGTCAAGGATAATATTCGAACCCGCTGACATGGAGCTCATGATCGCGGGCGACTATGTCACCTCCTTCATCAAGGAGAACGCCGGCAGCTGCTACGCCCCGCTGAAGAACATACCCTTCGGGGAGGGCTATTCGCTCTGCGTGAACCTCAACCTCATGAGCGGACTCACGGGGCTGAGCTTCAGCACCGACGGCGGCAGCGGCATCCCGAACTCCGAGCCAACCGACATCAACGAGGTCTACATCGAGGACGAGAACGAGGACGGCCTCGCGAGGATAGACGGCGACGTCCCCGCCGCGGGCTCCGTCGCGGAAGGCAGCGGCGAGAACCTCGAGCTGAGGGACGGAGATCTCGTGCGCGTCCTTGGATACACGCCGAGCTTCTGCAAGGTCGAGACCATGTCCGGAGAGATCTGCTACGTCGCGAAGGACGCGGTGAAGCGCTCCGAGGGAGGCGAAAGGGAGTACGACTTCGTATTCTCCGCGAAGAACAGCAAGCCCTTCAGCGATAAGTTCAACCTCGTCTGGGAGCAGGTCAGCGCGAGCGGCATCAGCCCGCTTCCGCCCGACGAGACCGGCGGCATCGACGTAGTCGCGCCCATGTGGCACTACGGCAGGCTCAACGGGGACGGCGCCATCAGCAGCTACGAGGACCGCGGCTTCGTGGACCTCGCCCACGAGAGGGGCTTCAGGGTCTGGGCGACCTTCAAGAACAACGTAAGCGACAACAACGCCTGGCAGACCTACACATCGGGCCTCCTCGCGGATCCCGCCATGAGGGATAAGATGGCGGCGCAGCTTCTCTTCTACGCGGCGCTCTACGACCTCGACGGCATAAACATAGACTTCGAGTTCCTGCAGAACTCCGACCGCGACGGGCTCACGGCCTTCATCGAGACCCTGAGCGACTACTGCGGCGAGATGGGGATCACCCTCTCGATCGACACCCTCATCAACGAGGACTACAACAAGATGTACGACTACGAGAGGCTCGGCGAGCTCGTCGACTACCTCATGGTCATGACCTACGACCACCACTACAACGGCAGCCTCTACGCGGGCTCAGTATCCCCGCAGGGCTGGTACACCGCGGAGGTCGAGGAGCTTCTTGAGATGGTCCCCGCCGATAAGCTCGTGATGGGCATGCCCTTCTACACCAGGCTCTATCCCGTCAACGATCAGGGGCAGAACCTCGGCGTGATCAGCGGCTCGGGCGAGCGCGTCTACACCTACGGCATGGAGAAGATCAGGGAGATCGTCGGGAAGACCGGCGTCACCCCGGAGTGGCTCAGCGAGGACGGGCAGTACTTCCTCGAGTACGTCACCGCCGAGGGCGTTCGCAAGGTCTGCTGGCTCGAGGACAGCCGCTCCATAGCGAACCGCCTGAGCTACGTCTACTACTATGACCTGGCCGGCAGCTGCTGCTGGGCCTACGGTCTGGAGGAGGACGGGATCTTCGACGTCTTCGAGGCGATCTACAGGGACGGAGTGTCCCCGGGAGCGTATGCAGACCCGTACTGATCATTGAGACACTGAAAGCCCCCGCGCCCGACGCGGGGGCTTTTATTGAGGCAGCGCCCCGCGGAAAAGGCGGGACTCCGTATTACGGAAAAGCGCCCCGCGTTAAGCGGGGCGCTTTTTTTTAGATCTTATGACCTCCTGCAGCCCGATTAGAGCTTGGTGAGGGATCTGGGCTTTACGCCTGCGGGGATCGGGCACTTGTAGCCGTTGGGCACTCTCTTCTTGTACTCGTCCTTGGCGGCCTGCAGCTGCTCGGGGTTGTTCATGACCTCGAGGCAGGTGTCAGCCATGACCTTGGCGGCGTAGAGGGTGGCTCTGTGAGCTACGCTCTCCTTGCCCTGAGCTACTACCTGCCAGCTGTGGCCGGGGGTGGAAGCCATCCAGGTCGCGGTGGAGATCTGAGCGGTCGGGCATACCCAGGAGACGTCGCCTACGTCGGAGGAGCCGGGGCTCGCCTGTCCGTTGTAAGCGTAGGGCACCACGAAGTCGTGGTAGAGCTCGCCAACGTGCTTCTCTACGAAGTCATGCTCCTCGCCCTTGAGGAACTTGAGGCTGTTCTTGAGGCCGTCGGTCCTCTGCTCGGGCCCGATGGTCTTGTCGAGCTCGGTCAGGAACTTCTCTTCGTCCGGAGTGAGCTTGGGCGGCTCGTACTTCTCAAGGGACTTCTGGAGCTGCTCGCCGAGAACGTCGTTGAGGATGATGTTGGAGCAGGCCTTGATGAAGTCGTAGCTCATCTTGGTGCCGGTCATCAGAGCGGCGCCCTGAGCGATGTCGTTGACCCTCTCGAAGATGCTCTGGACCTGCGGAGTCTCGGGGGCTCTGAGCAGATAGAGTACCTCAGCGTGCGGCTGGACGACGTTGGGGGAATATCCGCCGGTATCGGTGACGGCATAGTGCATTCTGGCCTCGGGGATGACGTGCTCTCTGAGGAACTGGATGCCTACGTTCATCAGGGTGACGGCGTCGAGAGCGCCTCTGCCGAGGTGCGGAGCGCCGGCCGCGTGAGCGGCGAGACCGTCGAACTTATAGAGGACCTGATAGTTCGCGAGAGAGGAACCGGTGCTTACGGAGTTGGTGGCGCCGGGATGCCAGGTGATGCAGAAATCACACTCGTCGAAGACTCCCTCTCTGGCCATGAAGGCCTTGCCGGAGCCGCCTTCCTCGCCCGGGCAGCCGTAGAATACGACGGTGCCTTCCTTGCCGGTATCCTGGAGATACTCCTTGACGGCGATCGCAGCGCCGAGAGCGCCCGCGCCGAGCAGGTTATGTCCGCAGCCGTGGCCTACGCCGCCGGGGACTACCGGGTTGTTGACCGGGCAGCCGCTGACCTGGGAGAGTCCGGAAAGTCCGTCATACTCGCCGAGCAGGCCTACCACCGGCTTGCCGTGGCCGAAGCGTCCGCTGAAAGCGGTCGGAACCTTGCCGATGCCCTTTTCCACGGTGAAGCCTTCCTTCTCGAGAGCCTCGCAGAGAGCGTCCATGGACTTGTACTCGTCGAATGCGGTCTCAGCGGCGTCCCATACCTTGTCGGAAGCGCCGAGGATTACTTCAGCCTCGCGGTCGATGGCATCGGTATACTTTTTGAAATCCATTCTACATCCTCCTTCTTTGAATGATACTCTAAACGCCCGGTCCCTCTCGCGGGGACCGCGGCAGACGCCCGGTTCCGCCCCTATAGGCCGTCCGGAGCGCCTTATTCATGCGATAATATTATAATGCCTCCGGGTTATTATATCAATTATTGAATTATCTCATGCGCTATCAGTATTTATTAGCGCGCGTAATAGATAGACCTATACGCCCCGGGCGCTAAGCCACCGCCTTAGAGCAGCTTCCGGGCGCGGCGTGCGCGGGGTAAGGAGCCCCTCCCCAAAACATGAAAAGACCCGGCGCCTCCGCTCGGGAAGCGCCGGATCCTGTTCATCTTTAAAGCGGCGTCTCTTTACTTTGCCTTGAGGTCGCCGATGGCTCTGGGCTTGACTCCCGCGGGGATCGGGCAGTCGTAGCCGTTCGGGCAGCTCTTCTTGAGCTCGGCCTTGGCGGCGGCGAGCTTCTCGGGATCGTTCATGACCTCGAGAGCGGCGTCGGCCATGACCTTGGCGGCGTAGAGGGTCGCCTTCTTGGCTACGCTCTCCTTGCCCTGGGCGACGACCTGCCAACTGTGGCCCGGGGTTACGGCCATCCAGGTGGCGGTGCCGATCTGGCCGGTCGGGCAGATCCAAGATACGTCGGAGACGTCGGTGGAGCCGGCCTGGGGCTGCGGGTTGTACTCGAGAGGAACGATGAAGTCGTGATAGAGCTCGCCGATGTGGCTCTCGACCATCGCCCTGTCCTCGCCCTTGAGCAGCTTGACGGTCTTGGTGAGGCTGTCGGATCTCTGCTCGGGGAGCACATTGGCCTGGAGCTCCTCGAGGAACTTCCTCTCATCCTCGGTGAGCCTGGGGATCTCGTACTTGGCGAGGGACTTCTGGAGCTCCTCGGAGAGCACGTGGTTGACGATGAAGTTGGAGCAGCCCTTGATGAAGTCTATCGTGAGCTTGGTGCCGGTCATCAGTGCGGCGCCCTTGGCGATGTCGTTGACCCTGGCGTAGACGTCTCTGACGATGGAGACCTCGGGAGCTCTGAGCAGATAGAGCACCTCAGCGTGCGGCTGAACGACGTTGGGGGAATATCCGCCGGTGTCGGTGACCGCGTAGTGCATCCTCACCTCGGGAATGACGTGCTCTCTGAGGAACTGCACGCCGACGTTCATGAGGGTGACGGCGTCGAGAGCGCCTCTGCCGAGGTGCGGAGCGCCGGCCGCGTGAGCGGCGAGTCCGTCGAACTTGTATAGCACCTGGAAGTTCGCGTTGGAAGAGGTGTTCCAGACGGAGTTGGTGGTGCCGGGGTGCCAGGTGATGCAGAAGTCGCACTCGTCGAAGACGTGCTCTCTGGCCATGAAGGCCTTGCCGGAGCCGCCCTCCTCGCCCGGGCAGCCGTAGAAGATCACGGTGCCTTCCTTGCCGGTCTGCTGGAGATACTCCTTGACGGCGATAGCCGCGCCGAGGGAGCCCGCGCCGAGCAGATTGTGTCCGCAGCCGTGGCCTACGCCGCCGGGAACTACCGGGTTGTTGACCGGGCAGCCGCTGACCTGGGAGAGTCCGGAGAGTCCGTCGTACTCGCCGAGGAAGCCCACCATGGGCTTGCCGTGGCCGAAGCGGCCGGTGAAGGCGGTGGGAACGTCGCCCACTCCCTGCTCGACCTCAAAGCCCTCGCACTTCAGCGCTTCGCAGAGCGCGTCCATGGACTTGAACTCGCCGAAAGCGGTCTCGGCGGCGTCCCATACTGCGTCTGACGCCTTGAGGATGACCTCGGCCTCGCGGTCGACGGCATCGGTATACTTTTTGAAATCCATATTTCCTCCTTGGTGATAAAAGAGAAATGTTGCCGTTTGTATTATATCACAAAGACCCGCGCCTAAGCGCGGGTCTCTGAAAGCTTTTATGCTGTTCTGCGGTCAGCCTTCCGGTTACTCGGTGAGGCACTTCTCGTAGATGCCGGCCTTCTTGACGGCCTCGACGAGGTACTCGCCGATGAGGTCGGGAGTCGGGGCGACAGACACGCCGACGCTCTCGAGAGCGGCGATCTTGCCTGCGGCGGTTCCCTTTCCGCCGGAGATGATGGCGCCTGCGTGGCCCATTCTCTTTCCCGGAGGAGCGGACTGGCCGGCGATGAACGCCACTACCGGCTTGTCCATGTGCTCTCTGATGTACTCAGCGGCCTCTTCCTCTCCGCTTCCGCCGATCTCACCGATCATGACGACAGCGTAGGTGTCGGGATCCTCGTTGAACATCTTCAGAACGTCGACGTGGCTCAGGCCCTTGATCGGGTCTCCGCCGATGCCGACAGCGGTGGACTGTCCGATGCCCCTTACGGAGAGCTGGTTGATAGCTTCATAGGTGAGGGTTCCGGAGCGGGACACTACGCCGACGTGTCCCTCTTTGCAGATGTAGCCGGGCATGATTCCCATCTTGCACTTGCCCGGGGAGATGATTCCGGGGCAGTTGCCGCCGAGAAGCACGGTGCTCTTGCCTACCATGTAGTTCTTGACCTTGGCCATGTCGAGAACGGGGATGTGCTCGGTGATGCAGACCACGAACGGGATCTCAGCGTCGATCGCCTCGAAGATGGAGTCGGCAGCGAACTTGGGGGGCACGTAGAGGATGGAAGCGTTGGCTCCGGTGGCCTCCTTGGCGGCCTTTACGGTGTCGAATACGGGGACTCCGCAGACTTCCTGTCCGGCCTTGCCCGGGGTAACTCCCGCGACGATGTTGGTGCCGTAGGCGAGCATCTGCTCGGTGTGGAACCTTCCCTGTCCGCCGGTGATTCCCTGGACGATGACTTTTGTATTCTTATCTACTAGAATGCTCATTATTTTGCACCTCCCTTAGCGGCCTCGACGGCTTTGTGAGCCGCGTCGGCAAGGTCCTTAGCGGGGATGATGTTGAGTCCGGACTCGGCGAGGATCTTCTTTCCGGCGTCCACGTTGGTTCCCTCGAGCCTTACGATCATCGGGACCTTGAGGCCGAGCTTGCCGCAGGCGCTGACGATACCGCTGGCGATGAGGTCGCACTTGACGATGCCTCCGAAGATGTTGATCATGATGACCTCGACGTGCGGGTCGGTCATGAGGATCTCCAGAGCGGCAGCTACCTTGTCCTCGGTGGTGGATCCGCCGAGATCGAGGAAGTTCGCGGGGCTTCCGCCGAACTTGTTGATGGTGTCCATGGTCGCCATGGCGAGGCCTGCGCCGTTTACCAGGCAGCCGATGTTTCCGAACAGGCTGATGTAGTTCAGGTCGTAGAGGGAAGCCTTGTACTCCTTCGGATCTTCCTCGTCGATGTCCCTGAGCTCTTCAAGCTCGGGATGCCTTACGAGTCCGCTGTCGTCGAAGTTGACCTTCGCGTCGAGCGCGAGGAGCTTTCCGTCGGCGGTCTCCACGAGCGGGTTGATCTCGATGAGGGAGCAGTCCTTGTCCATCATCATCCTGACCATGTTGCCGAGGATCTTGACGAAGTCCTTGGTGAGGGCCGCGGGGATGCCCATCTTCCTGGCTACCTCGTAGCCGTTGTAGGCGTGATATCCCTGATATACGGAGACCTTCTCGGTGACGATGAGCTCGGGGTGCTTCTCGGAGACCTCTTCGATCTCGGTGCCGCCCTCGCCGCTGCCGATGATGACCAGGCAGGCGTTGGCGTTGTCGACGGTCACGGAGAGGTAGTACTCCTTCTTGATGTCGTTGGCCTCGGTGACGAGGACCTTGTGAACGACCTTGCCCTCGGCTCCGGTCTGCTTGGTGACGAGGGTCATGCCGATCATCTTCTCGGCGATCTCTCTGGCTTCCTCAGGGGTCTTGGCGAACTTTACTCCGCCGCCCTTGCCGCGTCCGCCGGAATGGATCTGCGCCTTGATGACGCAGGGACCGATATTCTTGGCGGCCTCATAGGCCTCGTCCGCGGTGAGAGCCAGAGTCCCGGAGGGTACAGGGATGCCGTAAGCTCCCATCAGCTCCTTGGCCTGATACTCATGAATCTTCATAACTGTTGATCCTTTCTCTTATACAGAAGCGTTGAGCGCCATGCCCATCTCGAGGGCCTTCATGTTGAGTTCCTCAGTTCCCTTGGGAATGCGGCTCAGAACGGCCTCTCTGAGGTGCTCGTGGTCGACGAGGTGGAGCAGGTCGTTGATAGCGCCTACCGCGACGATGTTCGCGGTCTGGGCCCTGCCGACCTTTTCTCTCGCGGTGGAGAGGATGGGCAGCGTGAGGACCTTGCAGCCGGGCATGTCGGGGATATGCTCGATGGAATCATCCACGACGACGATGCAGCCCTCGGGAAGGTTCTTGCCGTACTTGTTGAGAGAATCCTGGGTGAGAGCCATCAGGAAGCTCGGCTTCTGGACCTTGGTGAATCCGATGGGGTCATCGGAGATGATGACCTCGGCCTTGGCGCTGCCGCCTCTGGCCTCGGGTCCGTAGGACTGGCTCTGAGCGGTGTACTTACCTGCGATGACGGCGGCCTCCGCGAGAATTACGGTAGCGAGGATCACTCCCTGTCCGCCGCTTCCGGCGAGACGAAGTTCCATTTTGCTCATTTATTTAGCCCCCTTCACGAATCTGTCGATGATCTTCTGGTACTCTTCGGTGTATTCGGGATACTCGGTCTCCTTGAGAAGTCCGACGACGATCTTGCCCTTGAGCTCCTCTTCGGTCATGGTCTTGGCCTTGTCCGCGGGTACCATGTTGTCCTTCTGATACTGCATCATGTTTACGGCACTGCCCTTCTTGTTCTTGCGGCCATAATAGGTCGGGCAGACGTCAGCCACGTCGATGATGGAGAATCCCTTGTGCTTGATGCCGTTCTCGATGAGCTTCACGGTCTGGGGCACGTGATAGACGCTGCCCTTGGCCGCGTAGGTGGCGCCGGCGCCGATGGCGAGCTGAGCCACGTCGAAGTCTCTGTCGATGTTTCCGTAGGGAGCGGTGGTTCCGAACTCTCCGGTCGGGGTGGTCGGGGAGTACTGTCCGCCGGTCATTCCGTAGATGCTGTTGTTCATCACGACTACGGTGAGTCCGATGTTCCTGCGGCAGGCGTGGATGAGGTGGTTTCCGCCGATAGCGGAAGCGTCTCCGTCGCCGGTGAGCACGATGACCTCGAGCTCAGGATTGGCGATCTTGATGCCGGTCGCGAAGGCGATGGCTCTGCCGTGAGTGGTGTGGAGAGTGTTGGCGTCCATGTAGCCGGCGGCGCGGCTGGAGCAGCCGATGCCGGATACGATCATCAGCTTGTCCCTGTCGATGCCGAGGTTCTCAACGGCCTGGGCGACTTCTCTCATAATGATTCCGTGACCGCAGCCCGGGCACCAGATGTGCGGCATGTTCTCCGGGCGCATATATTTCCAGATGAGATCCGAGACCTGAGCAGTCTTGGGGCTCACACCTGTCATGTTAACTCCTGCCATGGTCTATTCCTCCTCTATCTTCGCGAGAATCTCGTCGGGGGTGATGACGGTTCCGTTCACCTTGCCGATGAAGCTGATCTTGCAGCGGCCCTGAGCCACGCGCTCGACCTCGTGGAGGAGCTGTCCGTAGTTGTGCTCGGCGACAACGATCTTCTTGACCTTCTTGCATACCGCGTCGAGTTCCCTCTCGGCGAAGGGCCAGATGGTGACGGGACGGAAGATCCCGGCCTTGATGCCCTTGGCTCTGGCTTCCTCAACGGCGGTGATAGCGGCTCTGGTGGTTCCGCCGTAGCAGAACACCGCGACCTCGGCGTCTTCGAGACCGGTCTCCTCGACCTGGACGATATCGTCGTAGTTGTCGGAGATCTTGTGCATGATCCTCTGCATCTTCTCCTCGGTCAGCTCGTTGGAGTTGGTCGGGAAGCCCTTCTCGTTGGAGAAGAGTCCGGAGATGTTGTATCTCTGGCCGTGTCCGAACGGAGCCATAGCGGGGACGAGCTGGCCCGGCTCGACGTGATAGGCGGCGAGCTTGGCGGTCGGATGCTCGACGGTCGGACGGTCTACGGTCTCGACGTTCTCGGGGATCTCGATGCCTTCTCTGAGGTGTCCTACAATCTCGTCCATGAGGAAGATGACCGGCTGCCTGTACTTCTCGGCGAGGTTGAAGCACCTGATCGCGAGCTCATAGGTCTCCTTGACGGAGGACGGAGAGATTACGATGATGGGGTGATCTCCGTGGGTTCCCCAGCGGGACATCATGACGTCGCCCTGGGAGGGAGAAGTGGGAAGACCGGTAGACGGGCCGCTGCGCTGAACGTCGACCACCACGAGGGGGATCTCGGTGAGGCAGGCGTAGCCGAGGTTCTCCTGCTTGAGGGAGAATCCCGGGCCGCTGGTAGCGGTCATGGCCTTTGCGCCGGCGGTGGAAGCTCCGATGGCGCATGCGATGGAAGCGATCTCGTCCTCCATCTGTACGAAGTGTCCGCCGACCTGAGGCAGACGAACGGCGCTGACCTCAGCGATCTCCGTGGACGGGGTGATCGGGTAACCGGCGAAGAATCTCATTCCGGCGGCAATAGCGCCTTCAACGCAGGCCTCATTGCCCTGCATAAGAACTCTCTTAGGCATTGCCGTCCTCCTTTGTTTCATCAACATAGATAGCGTAGTCCGGGCAGCGGAGCTCACACTGACCGCAGAGTATGCAGTCGGTGCCTTCCTTGCGACGGACCTTTTCTTTTACGACTTCCAGCGCACCCTTGGGGCAGAAAGCGGCACAGATACCGCAGCCCTTGCACCATGCGCTGTTTATGACCAGTTTTTTCATCATGGTCCACCACCTTTCTTCTTCATATAGAATATTACAGGGATGCTACAAATTCAATCAAAGATTTGATTGTATTCTTTACAAGAGGGTCTTGTTTTGTCTACAGTATTTATCGGTTTTATAGGCAGTATAGCCTGAGGCGCGTATAAAAAACCCGAGGCCCTTTCGGGCTTCGGGTATACTGATGCACTGGCTGGATTACGCCTCAGTGGTCTCGGTCTCCTCGGCGGGAGCGGGCTCGGCGTTCGGGTCGATGCAGGCCTTGATGGAGAGGGAGATCCTTCTTCTCTCGGTGTCGATCTCGAGGATCTTGGCCTTTACGGTCTGGCCGATGGAGAGCTCGTCGGTGATCTTGTTGACTCTCTTGTGAGCGATCTCGCTGATGTGTACGAGGCCGTCAAGTCCCGGAGAGAGCTCCACGAACGCGCCGTAATCCTTGATCTGGACTACCTTGCCGTCGATGATCTGTCCCTCGGCGTACTTCTCGCCGATGACGGACCAGGGCTCGGGGTTGTTCTGCTTCATGCCGAGGGAGATCTTGCCCTTCTCGGCGTTCATGCTGAGGATCTTGACCTGTACGGTCTGACCGATGGTGAGCACCTCCTGCGGATGCTTGATCTTACCCCAGGAGATCTCGGAAATATGGAGAAGGCCGTCGATGCCGCCGATATCCACGAACGCGCCGTAGTCGGTGAACCTCATTACCTTGCCTTCTACTACATCGCCAACATTGAGGGTCTCCCAGATCTCGGCGATCTTCTTGGCCTTTTCCTCCTGGAGGAAGAGCCTGTGCGAGAAGACGGCCTTGTTTCTCTTGAGATCGACCTTGGTGACCTTGACGGGAAGGGTCTTGCCGATGAACTCGGCGACCTTCTCAGGCTCCACGAAGTGATCGGAGAGATGAGACATGGGGATGAAGCCGGATACTTCTTTGTAGGTTGCGATGACGCCGCCCTTGACCTCTCTGACGAGGGTGACGTCGATGGTCTCCTTGCTGTCGACGAAGCTGTTGAGCTCTTCCCACTGCTCGCCGGACTGGAGCCTCTTGTTGGAGAGGAGGATGTTTCCGTCTCCGTCGTCGGTCTTTACGACCTTGGCCTGGATCTCGTCTCCCTCATGGAACGCGTCGGTCATGGAGACTCCCTCTTCGAGAGCGGTCTCTTCCTTGGGCATCATTCCGTCCTTCTTGCAGCCGAGATTGACGACTACATAGTCGGGGGTGACGATGACGGCGGTGCCGGTGACGACCTCGCCTCTCATCGGCAGCTTCAGGGACTTTTCGATCTCGTCCATGTAAGCGGCCATTTCGTTCATTTCTTCATTCTGCAGATTCTTGTTGAATCCTTCACTCATGTTGGCAATAACCTCCTTAATTATGCGTTCGGGCGCGGATGCGCTCGCCGCAAGCCCTATCTTATTATATTTCCGCAAGATATTCAAGTCCAAATCTGCGGAGTTTTCAACAAAAACGGTGTTTTCGCAGGCCTCTTTGCATATGTCGAAGAGCTTCCGCGAGTTGGAGCTTCCGCGGTCTCCTATGACGACCGTGAAGTCCGACTCAGAGGCGAGCTTAGCGGCGGCCTCCTGCCTCTGCCTGGTTGCGAGGCATATGGTGTTCTCGATCTCCAGATCGGGGCATCTGCGCCTGAACTCCTCCGCGCAGGCGGAGAAGCGCGCCTCGGTCATCGTGGTCTGGGCGGCCAGGGTGACGGGAAGATCCGCGCATTTTTCAGCGAGAGCGGCGGCAGCTTCGGGGCTGTCGGCGGCTCCGAGCGCGCAGCCGGAGCTTCCGAGTATGCCTATCACCTCCGGGTGGGAGCCGTCGCCGACTATGGCGAGCCTCCTCCCCCTCCTCTCGGTCTCTCGCGCGAGCTCGTGTATGCGCTCGACAAAGACGCAGGTCGCGTCTATGACGCGGACCCCGCGTTCAGCCAGTTCCCTGTAGGCGGAGGCGGGCTCTCCGTGCGCCCTGATGAGGACGCGCGAGCCTTCGGGGACCTGGGACGGAGACGATACCGTCCTGAGCCCCATCGCCTCGAGCTCCTCGGTGACCGAGCGGTTGTGGATCAGCTCTCCGAGGCAGTAGAGCGGGCCTTCGCCATCCTTCGCGAGCTCGACGCGGGCGGTGTCTACGGCGCGCTTTACGCCGAAGCAGAAGCCCGCGTGCTCCGCGAGGGTTATGCTCTTTTTTCCGTTTCTGTAGACTTCGGGCATATCTTTTCCGCGCCGCGCGGCGCGGCCGTTTCAGAGGCTAGAGCTTCTTGTTCTTCTCGTAAGCTGCGATGACGGCGTTCATGACGGTCGCCCTGAAGGCGCCCTCCTCGAGCGCTTTGACGCCGACTATGGTGCTGCCCGCGGGCGAGCATACCGCGTCCTTGAGCTGTCCGGGATGCTTGCCGCTCTCGAGGATCAGCTTGGCGGAGCCCACGACCATCTGGGCGGCGAACTCGGTCGCCTGAGCCCTGGGCACTCCGAGGAGCACCGCTCCGTCGGCGAGAGCCTCGACGAAGAGATCGACGTAGGCGGGGCCGCAGCCGGTGACCGCGGTGGCTGCGTCGATGAGGCTCTCCTTTAGGTGCTGGAAGCGCCCGCCGGCCTTCATGACGCCGAGGAACTCCTCAAGACGCTCGTCGCTCACGTCCTCGGAGGCGTAGAGCACCATGCCCTCGCCGACCCCGACCGGGGTGTTGGGCATGAGCCTGATGACGGGGAAGGAATCCCCCGCGAGATCTCTGATGTATCCGATGCTCTTTCCCGCGAGGAAGCTGACAATGGTGAATTCATCGCTCCTCTCCATGAGCACGGGACGGATGTCGGCCATGAGCTCCTCGGCGTTCTGCGGCTTGACTCCGAGGAAGATGAAGTCGGCCTCCTTGGCGACGGTCTTGTTGTCAGCGACCCTTCCGCCTATATCTGCCGCGAGCTTCTCAGCCGAAGCGCGGTTCATGTCCGCGAGTACGAGCTCAGCTCCGCCCTTCGCGGCCGCGCGAGCGAGCGCTCCGCCCATGTTGCCGGTGCCAATGAATCCGTAAACTGCCATGTTACGCCTCCTTTGCGCGTATGCCCGGACTGAACCGGGACCTCTCGTTGGAACGGCCTGCGCCGCCGGAGCCTTCGGGGCTTCCGGGGCCGCGCCTCCGTCAGTATTTCATCTCTCCGAGAAGCGCGAGTATCAGCGAGCACGCGAGCTCGCCGGTCTTGTTCCTCTCGTCGAGTATAGGGTTGACCTCCACCATGTCTATGCCTATGACGCGGCCTGTCTGAGCGAGCATCTCGCACGCAAGAAAGACCTCCCTCGAGGTGAGGCCTCCTATCACCGGCGTGACCACTCCGGGCGCGTCCTGCGGGGCTATGGAATCCATGTCGAAGCTGACGTAGATGCCCTCGGTCCCGTTTCCCGCTATATCTATCGCGCGGCGCATGACCTCGGCCATGCCGAGGGTGTCCACGTCGCGGATGTTGAAGACGTTGACTCCGGCCTCCTTCAGCCTGACCCGCTCGGGCGGGTCGAAGTCCCTGCCGCCCACGAGGACGACCTTCGCCGGGTCCACATATCTTAAGTCCTCGCCGTAATCGACGAGCCAGTCGGGGCCGCTGCCGCAGATCGCGGAGAGCGGCATGCCGTGGACGTTGCCGGTGAGGGTGCTGTTCTCGTCGTTGAAGTCGGCGTGAGCGTCGATCCAGATGAGGCCTATCCTTCTGTAGTGCCTCGACGCCGCGGGAACGCTGCCCGCCGCGATGCTGTGGTCTCCGCCGAGCACAACCGGGAGGGCGCCCTCCCTCAGGCTGTCAAGGACCTCGGCGAAGAGCCTCTTGTCCACGTCGACGATGGCCTCGTACCAGCGCATGTTGTCGCGGGTCTTTCCGCCCTGCATGGGTATCAGGTCTCCGCGGTCGCGTATGTCGAGGCCCATGGCCTCCATGCGCTCAGAGAGCCCCGCGAACCTTATAGCCGAGGGGCCCATGTTGACGCCTCTGCGGTTGGCGCCGAGGTCTACCTGAGCCCCTATGATCTCTATCTTTTTCATTCTATCCCCTCGGGTGATCGTGATATTTAAGTTTATCACGAAAAGGAGATAGTGTAAAATATCAGCTATGGAGAATCTTTACCTGAGGGAAAAGCTGAGCGAGCTCAAGGACGCCTTCGGCCTTCGCGGGAACATCACGGACGCCGTGATACTCGGGGGAGGCCTGGTCAACGACACCTTCAGAGCCGATATAGACGGCGAGTGCGCGGGAAGCTACGTCTTCCAGCGCGTGAGCAGCTACGCCTACAGCGACCCCAGAGGGATCATGGACAACATCGCCGCCGTACAGAGCCACCTCGAGGCTAAGGGAAGGCGCGACCTGCCCTCGTATCTCGTAAAGCCGGACGGGGGGAACTGTCACGTCGGAGAGGACGGCGAATGCTGGAGGATCATGCCCTACATCCCCTCGGTGTATTTCACGAAGCTGCCGGACGATCTGAAGCGCCAGGGCTACGAAGCCGGGGAAGAGCTCAGGATCGTCGCGGGAGCCGGACACGCCTTCGGAGCGCTCAGCGAGGCGCTCTCGGACATGGATCCCTCGCTGCTGAAGGAGACCATTCCGGGCTTTCACGACACCCCGGTGCGCATCGCGTCCATGCTGAAGACCGCCGACGAGCTCGGCGTCAGATGCGATGAGACTGAGTTCATAAGGAGCGCGGCTAAAAAGGCCGCCGCGGTATGCGGCCTCCGCGAAAAGGGGCTGATCCCGGTGCGCCCGGTGCACAACGACACCAAGCTGAGCAACGTGCTCTTCGACAGGGCGAGCCTCGAGCCGCTCGCCGTTATAGACCTCGACACTCTGATGCCGGGGCTCGCCGTCTACGACTTCGCGGACTGCGCGAGGTCCGTATGCAAGATCTACGGGGACGGAAGGCTGCGCTTCAGCGAGGAGCGCTACGAAGTCCTCGAAAAGGCGTGGCTGAACGCCGCGGGAAGCTCAATGAGCTCCGCGGAGAGAGACGTTCTGAGGCTCAC
>JAEENW010000186.1 GCA_016283945.1 Bacillota bacterium | reverse complement strand
CCCGGGGATCTCGATCCCGCGGCTCCCAAGCACGTACTCTCCCTCGGTGTTCTCGCGGAAGAAGGTCCAGTCTATGCCCTGCTCCGGTACGCTGACGGGCCTCACGTTCGCGAAGAGGTCGAGCTCGCGCCTGAGCGTGACGTTGGCGCTCTCCATGCTTCCGCCCTTGGGTGTCGTGGTCGGGCCCTTGAGTATGACACTGCACTGCTTTATGGCCTCGAGCACGTCAGAGGGAACGGGCTGGCCGAGCTCGAGCCTGCGCTCTATGGTGAGGCCCTCTATGTCCCTGAGCTCGACGGTCCCCGCCCCGATCTCCTCCGCGAGGAGCTTTTCGAGCACCCTCTTAGCCTGGGCAGTGATGATGGGGCCTATGCCGTCTCCTCCGATGATGCCGATGACGGTCTTTTTTGGGGTCCCGCCTGCGCCGTCTGACAGAGCGGACGCCTCGTTCTCCATGCGTTCCTGACGGGCGAGCTGCTCGCGCAGAAGGGTCTCAAAGGATGATACCGCCTGCCTGATGCCTGCCTCTGTGTCTTTCATGATCATATCCTCCGCGTTTTTCCTTGCGTTCAAAGCCTGCTTCAGGCGCCTCAGATCTCGAGGACGTCGCCCTCGGCGAGGTAATGCAGGCGCTTCATCACCTTTCTGAGGCATTCATACTGAGCCTCTCCGGTGCAGTGGCAGGTGAAGTACTCCGCGCCATAGGTGTCGAGAGCCCTGCCGAACTCCAGGAGTTTGTCGTCAAGCGCCATGTTCATGAAGTGGAAGCCGCCTATCATGACGTCCGGCTTGAACCAGTCCATGATGTTGATGATGCCCTGATGCGAGCATCCGCTTATGAGGACGCGCTTACCGCCCTCCTCGATCAGCAGGTACTGCTCGTGCCTGAATACCTCGGGGAAAGACCTGCCGCCCTCCCTGTAGCTCATGCCGGCGTTTCCCATGTCGACGCGCTTTTTGGGTCCCGGAGGGAGTATGGTGATCCCCTCGGCCAGCCTGAGCTCTCCGTCGGTGTAGACTATCCTCTCCTGAACGGCGGGATCGTCCAGCCAGCTCCGGTTCAGCCCTATGTACTTTCCTGCCATGTTGTAGTAGAGCCCGAAGGCGCCGCGGGCCATGTAGATCTTCGCGTGGTCGTTGAGCTCGGTGAATCTCTTGAGGCCGCCGCCGTGGTCGTGGTGGCCGTGTGACAGGAAGCAGAAGTCGGCCGTGCTCAGATCGACTCCGAGCCTTTCGGCGTTCTCAGCGAAGAGCTCGGTCTCGCCGGTGTCGTATAGCACGCGGACGCCGTTAGCCTCTATGAAGAGGCTCAGGCCGTGCTCGGTTGGGAGCCCGGCGCTGCAGGTATTTTCAACCAAGGTCGTGATCTTCATTTTATTCCCTCCTCCGGGTCTTCGCCGGCCCGAGCGGCGGAAGCTCCCGCATCTTCGGCTCCGTATGTCTGGGCTTCCTCCTCGAATAGCTCCCTGTAGTTCCTCTGAAGCTCGCTGTATATGCCCTCGGTCTGGGGATACTCCGTCAGCTCCGAGAGGCCTTCTATGAGCCCCGCGTGATACCAGGCCATCTTCTCCTTCGTAGCCTTGAAGCGGTTCCAGAGCTCCTCGCCCACAATGCGCAGGTCCCTGAGCATGCTGCGCTCGTTGGAGAGCAGGTCGGCCGCGATCAGCAGCTTCTCCCTCAGATCCGCCGTCTCCAGGCTGTCTATGGTGTGGGACTTCCTCTCGTCCCAGCTCCTGCTCTTGTCCTCCGTGTGGAAGGCCACGAGCCCGGCGACGTTGGGACCGAATAAGCTCCTTATGGTATCGATGTCGGCCGCAGTATCCTCGACGGTGTCGTGGAGCACTCCCGCGGCCATGAGTTCCCAGCTCATGTCGAAGACGCTCGTCGAATTGAGTATGGTCAGCACCTCCAGCGGGTGGGTGATGTAGGGCTCGTTGGTTCCCTTCCTGACCTGGTGGTCGTGCATCTCGGAGGCGAACCTTATGGCCTTGCCTATCATGCGCCTCTCGAAGAGGCCCGCGTGGCTGTCCTCGGGGGTCTTGTAGTAGAGCCCCCAGAGTATCTCCCTGTTCATCTCGAAGCGCGAGCTGAAGGGATCGATGACTACGGCGTCTATGTCATCGCTGAAGAGCGCGTGATAGACCACCCTGCTCAGCGTGATGCTGTCGGTGTCCGCGCTGTGCTCGCTCTTCTCCCTGAGCGCGGCCTCGGCCTCGCTCGTGTAGATGCCTATGACCTTGGTGACGCTGCCGCCGTCCTCGTCGACGCCCGCGAGCAGCGAATAGGAAAAACTCCCGTCGCCGTGCCTCGTGCCGGCCGCGAGGAACTGATCTCCGCTGAGAAGCGAGTCGGTGAGCTCGTCGTAGATCTCGTATATGAGCTCGTCGGAGCCCTCCTCCCTGTAAGCGTCTATTTCTTCCTTGAGGTATTTAAGAGCCATATGCCTCCCCGGGACTACAGGTCCCCCCTGATATGCTTATGCGGTTATTATAACCTAAAAAACGGCTGAGCGCTAATCAGCTTGCTCAGCTGCGCGGGTAACTGCGAACGCCGGCGGGAAGGCTCTGCCCTGCTGGACAGGAACCCCGCTCCCCCCATCGCGGGCCGCCCCCGGCTCCCCGATCGGGATTCCAGCGGCTCTCACCCGCCGGCACATAGACTATATCACGGCACCCTGTACCAAAAGACGTACACTGTGGTATAATTGAGCGGAAATCACCGAAAGGAGCCCAAAAACCATGGAAAGAAACGAAAGGATAAGACACTTTGAGAAGCTGTTCGACCGCGTCAACACTCTCAATGACGAGATAGAGAGAGGCCTCAGGGAGCTCGCCGAGCTCTCTGGCGAGCTCCAAGCCTATTACTCCGGGGAATGGAGAGAGGACTTCGAGGCCGACGAGGCAGCCCTGATCCCCGACTACGTCAAGCGCGGCGTCCTCAGCGAGGACGGACTGTGGGACGCCCTCGAGCGCGCCGGAGAGCTGCTCAGGGCGCACGGAGCTGAGGAGCCTGAGGAGGCCTCCGAAGAGGCTTAGGACCGAAAATCTAAGAAGATCAAAGAAGAGAGAAAGGGAGTCCCGAAGGACTCCCTTTTCTTGTTTTTGTACTTCAGGACGAAGCGGCAGGATTCCTATCTCGGGAGCTCCAGGTTCCTCTCGTCCTCCTTGCTGAACATGTGGATGACGTTTCCGCCGAAGGTGTAGGCCACCTCCTGGCCGATCTTGAAGCCCTCCTTGTGCTGTCCCTGAAGGTCCATGGTCTGAACGATGACGATCACGTTCTGGCCGAGGGAGCTCAGGTGGAGATGCACGGAGCTTCCCATCATCTCGCTGACCTCGACGGTGCCGTGGAACATGCCGCTCTCCTCGCCGAAGAGCGCCACGTGCTCGGGACGGACGCCGAGGGTGATGTCCTGGCTCTCGACGCCGTTGGCGGCGAGCCTTGCCTGCTTATCGGGCGAGACGGAGACGGTCTTTCCGTCGAGCTCGACCTCGTAGCTGCCCTCACCCTTCTTTACGAGCCTGGCGTTGAAGTAGTTCATCTGCGGAACTCCGATGAAGCCGGACACGAAGAGGTTGGCGGGATGGTCGAAGACCTCCTGCGGGGTCCCGATCTGCTGGACCACGCCGTCCTTCATGATGACGATGCGGTCGCCGAGGGTCATGGCCTCGGTCTGGTCGTGAGTTACGTAGATGAAGGTCGTGTTGATCCTCTGGCGGAGCTTGATGATCTCGGCTCTCATCTGGTTCCTCAGCTTGGCGTCGAGGTTGGAGAGAGGCTCGTCCATGAGCAGGACCTTGGGCTCTCTCACGATGGCGCGGCCTATGGCGACTCTCTGGCGCTGTCCGCCGGAGAGGTTCTTGGGCTTTCTCTCGAGGTACTCGGTGATTCCGAGGATCTCGGCGGCCTCGTTGACCTTGGCGTTGATCGTCGCCTGGTCGACCTTCTTCAGCTTGAGCGGGAAGGCCATGTTCTCGCGCACGGTCATGTGCGGATAGAGGGCGTAGCTCTGGAAGACCATCGCGATGTCCCTGTCCTTGGGAGCGACGTCGTTCACGAGCCTGCCGTCGATGTAGAGCTCGCCGCCCGAGATCTCCTCGAGGCCGGCGACCATCCTGAGGGTCGTGGACTTTCCGCAGCCGGAGGGTCCTACGAGCACCACGAACTCGCGGTCCGCGATGTCGAGGTTGAAGTCCTCTACGGCTACTACGCCCTCGTCGGTTATCTTGAGATTTGTGGGCCGCGCAGCCTCGCCCTTCTTCTTGGGCTCGGTGTACGGGTATATCTTCTTGATATGCTTAAGGCTTACTTCAGACATTTTCGTTACTCCTTCCGTAAAGCTGCGTCATCCTCGCTATCCTCCGCGCGAGCTCATCCGTGAGCGCGCCGGGGAGCATCCTCCACTGCCAGTTGCCGCCCAGGATCCCTGGGGTGTTCATCCTCGAGGCGGTCCCGAGCTGCAGCCAGTCCTGCATCTGGGCGATGAAGAGCTCGGCCGTGCTGGCCATGCCTCCCCTGATCATTCCGAAGGCGAAGCCCTCGGCGTCGTTCAGTCCCAGATACTCGCGGGCAATCTCTATCTCCTCAGCGGGAGCGGTCTCCTTCCAGGCCATGACGGGCGGATTGTCGTGGGTGCCCGTGTAGCAGACGCAGCGCGTGCCGTAGCGGTGCGGCATGTCGCTGCTCTCGAGGCCGGGGTCGAAGGCGAACTCGACGACCTTCATTCCGGGGAAGCCGGAGTCCTCGAGCAGCTGTTTGACCTCGGGCGTTGGATAGCCCAGATCCTCGGCTATGAAGCTGGTGTCCTTGAACCAGTCCCTGAGAGCCCCTACGAGCTCCATCCCGGGTCCCTTGATCCACTCGCCGTTCTTGGCCGTGGTATCGCCGTAGGGAACGGCCCAGTAGCTCTCGAAGCCCCTGAAGTGATCGATCCTGATAACGTCGTAGAGCTTGGCGGCTCCGCCTATGCGGCGTATCCACCAGCCCCAGCCGTCCTCCTTCATGCGGCCGTAGTCGTAGAGCGGGTTGCCCCAGAGCTGTCCGTCCTCGTTGAAGTAGTCGGGCGGGACTCCGGCGACCTTCTCGGGCACTCCGTCCTCGCCGATCTGGAAGAACTCCTTCTCGGACCAGACGTCGGCCGAGTCGAGCGCGACGTATATGGGCAGATCTCCGATGATGCCTATGCCCTTTTCGCGGGCGTATTCCCTGAGCGCGTCCCACTGCCTGAAGAACAGGTACTGGATGTAGGCGCAGATCTCGATCTCGGGCGCGAGCTCCTTCCTGAAGCCCTCAAGAGCCTCCGGATCTCTGTTCCTCGCGGCCTCGTCGGGCCAGTCCAGCCAGCTCTTCTGGCCGAACTTCGCCTTGAGGGCGCTGAAGAGGCAGTAGTCCGGGAGCCAGGAGGAGTTCGCCTCCCTGAAGGCTCCGAAGGCCTCGTCAGGCTCCTTCAGGCCGCGCTCCGCGGCCTTCCTGAGCAGGGGCCCTCTCCTCTCGTAGAGCAGGCCGTAGTCGGCTCTTTCGGGATCGGCACCGCAGTCAGCGGCCTCGATCTCGGAGCGCGTGAGCAGCCCGTCCGCCTCGAGGGTGTCCGGATCGATGAAGTAGGGATTGCCGGCGAAGGTCGAGGGGCACTGATACGGGGAATCCCCGTAGCTCGTAGGCCCGACGGGCAGGATCTGCCACCAGGACTGTCCCGACTCGCTGAGGAAGTCTATGAATTCCCTCGCTTCCTTTCCGAGGGTGCCTATGCCGTAAGGCGAAGGCAGCGATGATATCGGCATGAGGATGCCGCTGCTTCTCTTCATTCCTTGCTCCTAACCCTTGACCGCGCCCGCGGCGACGCCCTTGATGATGTACTTCTGGCAGCTGAGGTAGAAGATTATCACGGGGATTATCGACAGCAGTATCAGAGCCATGGTGGCGCCGAGGTCTACCGTGCCGTAGCTGCCCTTGAGGTACTGTATGTGGATAGGCAGGGTCCTGTACTCGTTGATGTCGAGCACGAGCACCGGGAGCAGATAGTCGTTCCAGACCCACATGATCTCGAGTATGCCTACGGAGATCATGGTCGGGCGGAGCATCGGGAAGACCACGGAGAAATAGGTCCTCAGGGGCCCGCAGCCGTCGATCTGGGCGGCTTCCTCGATCTCGAGGGGTATGGACTTGACGAAGCCTACGAACATGAAGATCGCGAGCCCCGCTCCGAAGCCCAGGTACACGATGGGAATGGTCCAGGGGGTGTTCAGACGGAGCTTGTCAGCGGTCTTGGAGAGCGTGAACATTACCATCTGGAACGGGACCACCATCGAGAATACGCAGAGGTAGTAGACAGCCCTGCATATCTTGGAGTCGACCCTGGCGATGTACCAGGCCGCCATCGAGGTGAAGAGCAGGATCAGCGCCGTCGAGATGATCGTGATGACCACGCTGTAGAGCACGCTCTTCATGAAGGGATAGTTTCCGAAGGTCATTCCCTTGATGAAGTTGGAGAATCCGGCCCACATCTCTCCGCGCGGGAGATCGAAGGTGTTGGTCTTGACGTAGGTGTTGAGCTTGAAGGAATTGATGACTACGGCCACCACGGGCAGCACGTAGATGACGCAGATGACGGCGAGCACTGCCGAGAGTATGTTCTTTCTGCGGTTCTCTGCTGAAAGGCTGCTGTTCATCAGTTCTGCACCTCCCTCTTTCTGGTGTAGGCGAGCTGGGCGAGCCCGAGCCCCGCCACGAGGATGAAGAATATGACGGCCTTGGCCTGCGCGACTCCGGGCGAAGTGGAGCCTGAGCCGTAGAAGGTGTTGTAGATGTTCAGAGCGAGCATCTCGGTGGTCTTGATGACCGTGCCGTCGGGCTGGATGATGAACGGCTGCCCCGCGGTGAGAGCGAGGTTCTGGTCGAAGAGCTTAAAGCCGTTGGTCAGTCCGAGGAACGTGCAGATGGTGATCGAGGGCATGACGTTGGGGATGGTGACCTGGAAGAGGGTCTGCCATTTGTTGGCGCCGTCGATCTTGGCCGCCTCGAGCATGTCCTCAGGCACAGCCTGCAGGCCCGCGATGTAGATTATCATCATGTATCCGACCTGCTGCCAGCACATCAGGATTATCAGGCCCCAGAAGCCGTATTTGGTCTCCAGCAGTATCGAGGTGCTGTACCTCGAGAGTATTCCGTCGAAGATCATCGACCAGATGTAGCCCAGGACTATGCCTCCGATGAGGTTGGGCATGAAGAACACCGTCCTGAACAGGTTGCTGCCCTTGAGCCCCTGTGTGAGCAGGTAGGCGACCGTGAAGGCGAGCACGTTGATTATCACGAGCGAGACTATCGCGAACAGCGCGGTGTACCAGAACGAGTGCCTGAAGCTCTCGTCTGCCAGCGCGGCGGCGTAGTTGTCCAGCCCAGTGAACTTGGCGTC
>JAEENW010000185.1 GCA_016283945.1 Bacillota bacterium | reverse complement strand
GCGGTCCTCTGGGCCGTGGAGGAAGGGATCACCGAGGGCACGACTCCGACGACCTTCACTCCGGACAGATCCGCGAAGAGGGCCGAGACAGTCACCATGCTGTACAGGTTCCTTGCAAAATAAACGGTAAAACAGTAAAATATTATAAAGTGTCATAGCCCCGGTCGGACCTTTCCCTCCGGGGCTTGTCTTTAAGAACGACCGCATGCCTGTTTTGCGGCGTCACGGGAAACGTCAGCTCATCTCTCTTTGGGCCGCGAAATGACCGCATACCGGTCCCCACGCGGCTGGCGGAGCTGCTCCTCGCGGATGGATGCGGGGCCGCGGGCGTCTACAAGCATCTGGCGGCCGCCGACCTGGTGTTCTGCCGCGCGCTCGAGAGCGGAAGGGACGCCGACGTATCGCCCGTGAGCGGCGGTCAGGCCGCGGCGTTCTTAAAAAAGATGAAGGATCTTCCCTCTGTCCTAAGGACCCGCTACGCGCTCGCCCTGCTCAAGGACGGCGACGGAAAGAAAGCGGAGGAGATAAGGCGGAGGTTCGAGAAGGTCGCTCTCACGTATCCGGCGGCCTCCGAGATCGAGAGCGAAAGGGAGCTGATGGACATGGCCCTCGCGCGGGCGGAAGCAGGTCCGCGGGCCTGAACAGCGCGGCGAAAAACGCGCGGTTCGCAAAGATCATAAGATCAGAACAAAGTACGCGCAGTTCGCAAAGCCCATAAGATCAGAGCGAAAAACGCAAAGTTCTTAAAGATCATAAAAGCGGAAGCGTAAGGCCTCCGCTTTTTCTTTATATCTCTTAAGGGTCCTCAGGAGCCAGCGTGAGGTCTCGAAACGAAGGCCGCTCAACTCATCTTCCCGCCTGCCGCGCCAGTTCCCTCAGCCTTTCGATCACTTCCCTGCGGTCCTGGGCGTAATTCCCCCGCAGCGAGGCGAGGTAGGCCGAGACCGCGTCGGTCAGGACCGGGTTCAGGAACACGAAGGCGGCGCAGGGCTCCTGGCGGCGCAGGACCGAGACGGCGTCTTTGAAGGTCACGATCTGGATGTCTCTGAAGGGGAAGTCCGGCAGCAGCGTCAGGTGGAAGTTCTTCTCGCTCCCGACGAGCCTGGCAATCTCCGAGACGGCCTCCTTGTATTCATCGGGAGCGCAGACGGCGGAGATGCCGGTAAGGTCCAACGAGAGATCGACCGTCATGTCGGCTCCGCGGTCCGCGAGACCGGCGCATAGTATCATATCGACGCCTCTTTCCCTCAGGTCTTCGAGGAAGCGCCCGCGGAGCCTGCGGTGGGCGACCAGCGCTCTTTCTTTGCGTTCCTCGTCCGCCCCGGAACGCGACAGCACGCGCCTGAACAGTTCTTCGGGCATCGCGGCGGCGGGGAGGGCGCTGAGCAGGAAGCTCCTCTCGTCAGGGGCGGCGGAAACGAAGGCGCGGTATTCCGCAGCCGTTTCGGGCGTATAGGTCCTGAGGAAGGGCGAGGCCTCCGAGAGCATGGCGTCAAAGCCCCGGCCGACGGTCGCGAGCTCCTCCGGCCCCGTCAGATAATCGTACCAGCGGTCCTTTTCCCCCACAGGGAAGAAGCCGTGTACGCAGGCCCTGCCCGAATGCAGGAAGACAGTGTGCGAGAAGCGGGCGTGCCTCGTGCCTGTGAACACGAAGGGCTCTATCATCCCCGAGATATACAGGGGGAACCAGCCCCTGACCGCGTCTATCATCTCCTCGGCCCGGCGGTCGACGTTGTGTATGATCCTGATCTTCACCCCGTTTCGGACGCATCTCATCATCAGCGAGGCCCAGAGGGCGAAGAAGCTCCTGTCCTGAGTCATCCAGTCCATGGGCTCGTCCGAGTAAAGCAGCAGCTCCCCGCCTTCCTCCGCGGCGTCCGAGAGAAAACGGACCACGGCGTTCCTCAGGCCTTCGCTCCCCCAGTAGCGGGGAGCTTTTTCTATGGCGGGGATGTCGGGCGCGGCGTGTATCTGCGTCCTGCGGGGGCTGAAGGAATCAAGGGATCCCAGCAGCTTCTTCGCGATCTGCGGGGAGTCTTCCCCCTCCGTGTCATAGAGCCAGGTGGAAAGGGAGGCGCTGTCAAGTCCGCCGGCGGAGGCTCCGCAAAGAGAAGCGAGCTCCTCCGTCTTTTCGCTCTTCTCGGCGCGGTCCCTCAGCACGTCGGCCAGCTTTTCGGACAGTCTCTCGTTCCCCAGGGGCGAATAAATGCCCCTGCGGTAGCGGCTGATCAGGGACACATCGATATTGAGCAGCGACGCCAGCTGGGCATTGGAAAGCTCGAGCAGCTGCATGGCCTTGTCCAGCTTCTCGCCGAAGGTCTTTACGCGTATCTTCTTCGCCCGCCTGGTCCTGGGCTCGGCCGCGTCCTCGGGGATCGCGACCTCTTCGCTCCCGTAGAGCCAGGTCTTCAGCGCCGGTATCAGTTCTTCCCTCGATTCGCCCGGCGCCCTGCAGAGCTTTCGCAGGGCCGGGAGCATGTTCTCGTAGTCCGAGTAGCCGTAGACCCCCTCGGCGAAGACCGCGATACTGCGGCTGCCGGGCGCGGGGACCCTGTTGCCGGTCTTTAGCCTCGATATATTGCCGGTAGAGCAGCCTGCGAAACGGGCGATATCGGTGTTGTTGCATTTGAGCAGCGCGTAGAGCGCGTTTATCCTTTCCGAAAGCATGCCGCCGTCCTCCCTTTGAGACCAATATATCAAATGGAAAACTTTTTTGCAATGAAAGAAAGTTATCCATTATTGAGAGATACGCACCTGTGTTGGTATAATATCTTATAATACATATTTTATTCGCGGAAGCGAGAAGAAGCAGGACGGATCGTCCCCGGTCTTCGGATCCGGAGGGGCCTTCAGGCCGGTCAATTTTTCATTTTGGGAGGTCATGTCATGAAGAAACGCATTTTCAATGTGGCTCTGGCGCTGATACTGTGCCTGAGCCTGCTGCCCGCGGGAGTCTTCGCGGCCGGCGCTGCCGAAGCTCCGGTCACCGGGCCCAAAGGGGCGGCGAGCGTCTACGCCGACTACGGCAGCGGCTTCGAGTTCCTGGCCGCGCTGGAATTCGGAAAGGATGTGTCGGAGCAGACGTTAAAGATCGATGAGCCTGTGACCGCCGTGAGGGTGGTCAAGGGCGAGTGCTATGAGCTGGATCTGGACCGGCTGACCCTGGACGGGGCCTGCCCGGAAGGCTTTGAGAGAAAGCTGGCGAAGACCGACAACGACCTGCTCGAGGTCGAAGACGTCTTGGACTTCGCGCTCTCAGGGAGAGGTGAGCTGGTCATCGCGGCCAGAGCGCCGAAGGCGCTCAGGGGCGAGGAATATTCCTTCAAGTTCCCCTCGCTCGAAGGCCTTGAGGCCGTGTCCTCGAGGGAGTATTACACCTATGTTCCGGGCTCGAATCCCGGAAGCTTCGCCGCGGATGAGCTTACCGTCCCGGGAGAAGGATACATGCTGGTCAGCGAGATGTGCCATCCCGCGTCCGGACATCCCGACGCCCCCATGGACATCTACGCCGCCGACGACGGCGAGACCCTCTATATATTCTTTGAGGCCTTCCTCGACAACACCTTCGACCACGGCAAGGACTTTGCCGCCGTCCACGTGAAAGACGGAGAAGGCGAGAAGGTCTACAAGGTCCATACCACCGAAGAGAACGAGTATGGACGCTGGTGGTTCGAATACACCGATTCCGCGGAGGAATATGACTGGCAGCACATGTGCTACGTCGTCGAAGCTCCCCTGGAAGAGCTCAAGGCCGAAGACGGCGCCCTGGCTCTTGCCTTCGAGTACTACGGTACTTCCTACGGCGGTTCGGAGCTCCTCAGACTGGGGATAGAGAACAACTACTTCGTATCCCAGAGCTTTATGGACGATCAGATCTTATACGTGGAGCAATACGGAGGCACGAATGTGTATGCGGACTGCCCGATACTTCCCGCTGCCGGAGAGACCGTCAATTCCGAGGGCGGAAGTGCGGCTGAGGGAGACTGGTGGCTCACCGGCGCCGAGGGCGACGGCGAGACCGTATATACCCTGACTCTCAACGGCGCGACCCTGGGAATGCCCGAAGGGAAGTATAGCGCTTATCCCTACTGGATGAACGAGCCGCTCATGATATACGGCAACCTGATCATAGAGCTTGCCGAAGGCACGACCAACACCATAAACGGCAATGATCCTGGGAACAACAGCAGCAAGGGCATAGAGATGCAGGGCCAGGAGCTGGTGATCCGCGGCGCCGGCACCCTTAACGTCAACGGCGGTTATATGTCTTTAGCCTCCTGGTGTGAGACGCTCATTATCTGCGGGGGGGCGGAAGTGGACCTGCACTCCGCGCCGGAGTCGCAAGGCAATTCCTGGAACGATACTATATACTATGAGGCGATGGAGGTCCACGATCTCGTCGTCGACGGGGCGACACTGAGGGTGACCAACGAGCTCACCATAGCCGACGGCGTCACCAATCCGGTCGAGGCCCGCGGCATACAGGGCTACGGGGACAGCATCACCGTAAAGAACGGCGGCGTCATCGAAGCCTTCGCGACAGGCGGCAACGAGGACGGCGGAAACTACGCGCTGCGTCTGGGCGGCATGGAACTGGTCATGCAGGGCGCCCAAAACATCTTCATGGAAGGGCAGGACCCGGACAGCGCGGAAGAAGTCGAAGATCTTACCCTGATCAGCGACCCTGATTACTCCTACTATTCCATGAGCAAGCCCTACGTCAGGCTCGAGGCCGCAGGTACCCTCTACCCCCTGTGGGTAGCGAACACGCAGGTCTCCAGCCTCAACGCGGAAGACCTGTCCGGGATCGACGGCGTGGAAGGCGAGGCTTCATACGATCCCGAGACCAATACTCTCTATCTTGAGGACGCTTCGATAAAAACGACTTCCCGCGAGAACTATGACACCACAGGCGTCAGGTATATGGGAAGCGAAGACTTCACCATCTCCGTCAGCGGCGACTGCTCGATAACGGAAGAGAATGAAGACGACATAAGATCGACCGGTATCGTCCTCGGCAATAGAGTCGGACTGGTCGTCATAGGCGAAGAAGTGCCCGATCCCGATGATTTCGACGTGACCATAGAGCTTGCCGAAGGAGCGGTCCTGACGGTAACGGGAGGCGAAGTCCGCGGCTTTGAAAACAGCAGTTACGGTATGGAGACCGGCGGGATCCGCAATAACAGCGCAGGCACCATGACCATAAGCGGCGCGGGCACCCTCAATGCCTGCGGCGGCGGGAACGGTGAGACGAGCTTCGGACTCTTCGCCGAAGGCGATCTGATCCTTAAAGAAGGCGCCACTATCAATTTCAGCGCCGAAGACTCTGCCACGGGCATCGATGGATATCCCACCGGCAGCTCTTATGCTCTGGGGGTTATGGGGGATATCACCATCGACGGCGCGGTCGTAACGGCTGAGGCGGGCGAAGGCCAGTTCAGCACGGGCGTGCAGACGATGAAAAACATCGACCTTGAAGACGGAGAGCTCACCTCCATAGCAGCGGACGCTTTGTTCATCTCCAACGGCATCATCTTAGGCGGCACTCTTACCGTGAACGGCGGCAAGCTCATCGCCGAGGCCGGAGAGCTGACCGCCGAGGGCGATATGGCAGGCCACGGCAACAGCCGCGGCGTCAGCTTCATGAAGTTCGCGCTCGGCCCGGGGTCTGAGAATCTTGAGGGGCTGGAACCGGGCATAGTC
>JAEENW010000184.1 GCA_016283945.1 Bacillota bacterium | reverse complement strand
CGCTCTTCGTGGGCAACCACCAGGGATTCTACGACATATTCGTTGCATGTTCTCACCTCGGCAGCCTCATGAGCATAGTCTCCAAGATCGAGGTATCGAAGATCCCCATCATCGCCCAGTACATGAAACAGATGCACAGCATCTTCATGGACAGAAACGATCTCAGGCAGTCTCTCGCCTGCATCAACCTGGCTCAGAAGAGGCTCGAAGCCGGGCAGTCGATAGTGATATTCCCCGAGGGCACGAGGAGCAAGGGTCCCGATATGAACGAGTTCAAGCCGGGCGCCCTGCGCGCCGCGATCAAGGCCAAGGCTCTGATAGTCCCCTACGCTATAGACGGAAGCTACAAGCTCTACGATCAGACGCACAGGGTCACCAAGGGCAAGGTCAAGCTGAGCATACTTCCCCCGATAGATCCACAGGCTCTGGGCATGAAGCACGCAGAGCTTGGCGAGTACGTTCAGGGACTCATTCAGGCCGAGCTCGACAGGATGAGGGCAGAGGATGCTGAGGTCCAAGCGTAGTAAACGCAGCTATTATCAGATTCAACAGTAAAGGCCCCGCGCATGGCGCGGGGCCTTTTGATAATTCAGCAGCTTGTTATATAGCATCCCGGCCGGAAACCGGCACCTGTTTCAGCCGAAGCTAAAACCTGTTGTAGACGACGAGCTCGCTCAGCGGCCTCGTCTGCTCGTGCAGCGGCGAGGGCTTTGCGTCCGCCGCGATGTAGCCTATGGGCAGCAGCGCGACCGGCTCTATGTGATCAGGGATGGCGAAGGCCTCGCGCAGCCTGGCCGGATCGAAGGAACCTACCCAGACGCTGCCTATACCGAGATCCGCAGCCTCCATCATCATGTGCGTCGTGACTATGGCTGCGTCCACGTCTCCGCCGTCCTTGCCGTCCTGCTTCCTCACCCAGACCTCGCTGTGGTCGATGCAGGTGAGCAGGAAGGTGCGGGCACCGTAGGTGTAGACGGTGCAGGCCTTGAGCTTTTCTATCGCCTCGGGATCGTCGATGACGAGCACTCTCTGAGGCTGATAGTTGCAGGCGGTGGGAGCGAGCTGCCCCGCCCTCAATATCTTCTCAAGATCGTCCTTTTCGACTGGCCTGTCCTCGAACTTCCTCACGGACCATCGCTCCGCCGCGAGCCTGAGGAAGCCTTCGTCTCCGCAGCCGGCGGCCTTCAAGGCCTCTTCCGTGGGCTGTGGTACGGGGACGTCCCCTGGGATCGGGCACTTATAGGATTTGCCGTCCATCATAGCGTCGAACTCGTCTTTGGCCGCCTTCAGCAGCCCGGGATCCCTGTAGAACCTTCCCGCGGTAAGCGCGAGGACCTTGGCGCCCTGAAGCATGCCTTTTAGCCCTATGCCGTTTCCGGTGCAGCAGGTCGCCTGCCAGTTGTGATTGCCCGTCACTCCGGGCCAGGTCACGGTGCTTACCAGGCCGCAGGGAACTATGTGCTGAACGTCTCCGAGGTCGAAGGAGCCGGAGCTCTCGCGCCAGGTGTTGGGCTCGACCTCCGTCGGTAGAGGATCGGATCCGTCGTAGTTCTCCGAGGTCCTCGCGAGCGCCTCGGCCATGGCTCTCTCCTCCTCCGTGTATTCGATGGGCGGCAGCGAGCAGAGGACCTCATATATCGCGTCCGAGACGACGGCGTTGGAATGGGTGTTGTAGCAGCCTCCCAGGAACTCGACGCTGAGCTCGGTGCCGGTCATCCTCGCGGCGCCCTCGGCGGTCTCCACGAGCCTTCCGTAGATATCCTCGATGGACTCGCGGCTGAGTCCCCTGACGTAGTACCATACGGACGCCCTGTCCGGGATGATGTTGGGGGCTTCGCCGGCCTCCTTATAGGAGTAGTGGATCCTGGCCTTGTCGGGGATGTGCTCCCTTAGGTAGTTCGCGCCCACGCTGAGCAGCTCGCAGGCGTCGAGCGCGGAGCGTCCGAGCCAGGGAGCGCCGGAGGCGTGTCCCGCCTTGCCCTTGTAGTGGAATATTGCGCTGTTGATGCCGCCTGCTATGCCGCAATGGACCATGTTCTTTCCGCCGCCGTGCCAGGCCAGCGCGAGGTCGAGCTCCCTGAAGGCTCCGCCCCTCGCCATGAAGGGCTTGCCCGTGAGCACCTCCTCAGCTGGGCAGCCGTAGAACACCACCGTTCCCGGAAGCCCGCTGCTCTCGAGGTCTGCCTTCATCGCCAGGGCAGCGCCGAGAGTTGCGGTCCCGAGCAGGTCGTGGCCGCAGCCGTGCCCCGGTCCTCCGGGGACCGCGGGATCGTGGAAGGTGCTCTGCTTCTGCGAGAGGCCCGGCAGAGCGTCGTACTCCGCGAGCAGGCCGATGACGGGATGTCCGCTGCCCCAGACCGCCCTTATGGACGTGGGCATGCCGTAGAGCCCGGTCTCGACCTCGAAGCCGTTCTCTCTGAGGGCTTCGGTCATCCAGCGGCTCGCCCTCACCTCATTGTAGGCGGTCTCGGGATTGTCGTGTATCCTCAGAGAGAGCGCCTTCAGGCTCTCGGCCCGGCTGTCGACCGCGTCCGTTATGATCTTCCTGTAGTCCATGCCTTTCCTCCTGTCGGTATAAAGCAAAAGCCGAAGCGCTGATCTGCGCTCCGGCTTCTATCGTGGTGCAGGTAAGAGGACTCGAACCTCCATGAAATTGCTCTCACACGGACCTGAACCGTGCGCGTCTGCCAATTCCGCCATACCTGCAGAACAGTAAATATATTAGACTCTTTGCCTGCTGTTTGCAAGTGTTTTTATCAGAAAAAGATTGAAAAACGATTTTGTTATGCTAAAATACATAACGATGCTGAGCATCAGTAAGGAGTAAATCATGCCTCAGGATAAGTACGAAAGCATAAGCATAGATTCGACCGTTATCGAGACCGTCATCAGCGAGCGCACCAGGTTCAAGGGCAACGTCAACACCGACAAGCCCATCAGGATCGACGGCGAGTTCGAGGGCGAGATCGTGTCAACCGACACCGTCATCGTAACCCAGACCGGAAGCTTCAAGGGCAACATCTCCTGCGCTTCCCTGATCGTCTACGGCAAGGGCGAAGGCACCGCCACCTGCAGCGAGCTCATGGACATCAAGGCGGAGGCGAGCTTCACCGGCGACGTAGCCACGAAGAACATCGTCACCTACCCCGGTTCCCTGCTCGACGGCACCTGCAAGATGATCAAGTAAGGCGGCGCAAGCGTCAGAAACGAAAAGATCAGCTCATGCGAGCTGATCTTTTTTCGTGCTTCTTTTAATCTCAGAGCCGCTTTCAGCCGCCCTGCTTGGCGCTCTTCACGGAGCGGTCGTGCATCTTGATGAAGCGCCAGTTGCCCGTGGAATAGTGCCAGAGTATGAGGGCGGTCCTGATGCCCTGGTCGAGAACGAGGGCGTACCAGGCTCCCTTGAGGCCCCAGTGGAAGACGTGGACGAAGAGCATACCGAAGCCGCTCCTGATGCCGAGCACAGTCACGAAGATGACCATGGCCGAGAACCTGGTGTCTCCCGCGCCCCTCAGCGCGCCGTTCGTGATGAACTGCTGGTTCTGGAAGGGCTGCATGAAGGCGACGAAGGCGAGGATCTCCGAGCCGAGCCTTATGACCTCGGGGTTCTCGTTGTAGAGCCTGACCAGAGTCCCGCTAAAGGTGAAGATCAGCGCCGCGAGTATCACCGCGGTGATGAGCCCCAGCCTCTTCGTGTGCTTGTTGTAGAGCCAGGCCATGTCTATGCGCTTCTTTCCGATGCTCTGGCCTGAGAGCGTGGTGTTCGCGTTCTGGAAGGCCATGCCCATCATGAAGCTCATGGACTGTATGTTCATGCATATCTGGTGCGTGGCGTAGGCTATGTCGCCGAGGCTCGTGATCGTCCTGGTGTAGAGGATGATGCCGGCCCTCATGAAGAGCTGCTCCATCATGGAGGGGAAGCCGATCTTCACCACGTCCTTGAAGATGTCGCTGTCGATGTAGAACTTCTCCTTGAAGTCCAGGTATACGAAGCGGGTCTTGCTGACTATGACCGCGAAGGCGATCAGGAAGGCTACGGTCTGGCCGATGACGGTAGCCAGGGATGCGCCCGCAACGTCCATCTCGGGGAAGCCGAACTTGCCGTAGATCAGCAGATAGTTGAAGACCACGTTGACGATGTTGGCTATCGTGTTGTAGATCATCGGCATCTTCGTGTCGCCGCAGCCGCGCAGCGCCGCCGTCAGCGTGAAGGTCATCCCGATGGGAACGAAGCCGTACATCTGGATCTTGAAGTAAGTGATGCCGTAGTTGAGCGTAGTCTCGGAGATGTTGGCGCCCGCTATGAGCTTGACCATCGGGCGCGCGAAGACGACGCCCATGATGGCGAAGAATATCGCGAGCACGAGGTTTACGATCACGGACTGCCTGAGCACCTGGTTGGCCTTCTTCTGGTCGCCGAGCCCCCTGTACCTCGCTACCATGGCCGTGCCGCCGATGTTGAGCGACTGCACCAGAGTCATGAGCAGGAACTTGGGCTGGGTGCTGAGGCCTACAGCCGAAAGAGCCTGTACTCCGAGCTGGCCCGGAAGCCTTCCGACCATGATCTGGTCGGCCATGCTCGTGAGCTGGGTGAGGATGAGCTCGACGAGCGACGGCCAGGCTATCCTGAGCACGTCGCGGTAGAGCATGCCGCTGTTTACGCCCTCGGGAAGCTCGTACTTTTCGAGCTTCGAACCGGGTTCGGGAAGGTCCTCCTCTCTTCCCATGGGCAGATCATCCAGAGTGGTGCGGATGATCTTGACTTTCTTTTCTTCTGCCATTTTCTAACCACCTTGATCTTCTCTTTTAACCACAGAATTATATACCATATATATTTGTATTTCCACAAATGTGTCATATTATTTTTTGGACTTTTACGTGATTTGTAGTGTAAAATATAAACGTCAAATTATGTTTAAGGGAGGTATCGATATGTCTAAGCCCATAGTATTTTTCACAAGAGAGATAAGTCCCGCAAAAGTGGTCACGCTCTATGATAACCTTGGCAAACAACTCCCCGGCAAAGTAGCTGTAAAGCTCCATTCCGGCGAAAAGGGAAATCAGAACTTCATGAGGCCAGAATTCTGGCAGCCCATGGTAGAAGCCGTGGGAGGCACCGTGGTCGAGTGCAACACCGCCTACGGCGGCGAGAGGAATTCCACCGAAAAGCACAAAAAGCTCATCAAGTATCACGGCTGGGACAGTCTCTTCGACGTCGACCTGATGGACGCCGAGGGACCGGATCTTGAGATCCCCATCGAAGGCGGGCTTCAGCTCAGCAAGACCTACTTCGGAAAGAACATCGAGAACTACGACTCCATGCTCGTCCTCGCCCACTTCAAGGGCCACCCGATGGGAGGCTTCGGCGGAGCGCTCAAGCAGCTCGGTATCGGAGTGCAGTCCACCGCCGGCAAGGCGATAGTCCACTCCGCCGGCAGGACCGACGACCAGTTCAAGTGCTGGTCCCCCGCTACGGAGCAGAACGCCTTCCTAGAGTCCATGGCTGACGCGGCCAAGGCTGTTGTCGACTACTTCAAGGGAGAGATGGTCTTCATCAACGTCATGGCCAACATCTCCGTCGACTGCGACTGCTGCGCGATCGCCGAGGATCCCTGCATGAAGGATATCGGAATGCTCGCGTCCCTCGATCCCATAGCGATCGACCAGGCCTGCATCGACCTCGTCTACGCGGCCAAGGACGATCCCGGCCAGGCTCACTTCCTCGAGAGAGTGGAGACCAGAAACGGCGTGCACACCATCGAGGCTGCCGCTCAGCTGGGCTTCGGCTCCAGGGAATACGAGCTCGTGGAGATCTAGCTCAAAGCTTTATAAGGTGGTGAAAATATGAGATACAAGAAGTTTCAGGACATAGAGCTCTCCGCGCTCGGCTTCGGGTGCATGAGGCTCCCCAAGAACAGCGACGCGGCAGCCGACATCAACGAGGAGCTCGCCGCCGAGATGTTCAGATACGCCTACGATCACGGCGTCAACTACTTCGATACAGCCTGGGGATATCACGACCACAACTCGGAGCCGGTGGTCGGGAAGCTCCTCAAGGCCTTCCCCAGAGACAGCTTCTATCTGGCGACCAAGTTCCCCGGCTACGACCTGGCGAACTTCACGAAGCTCCCCGAGATCTTCGAGGAGCAGCTGAAGAGGCTGGACGTGGACTATTTCGACTTCTACCTCTGCCACAACGTCACCGAGAAGAACATCGACGCCTATCTCGATCCGCAGTACGGCGTGATGGACTACCTCAGGGAGCAGAAAAAGGCCGGCCGCATCAGGCATCTCGGCTTCTCCTGCCACGGACAGCAGGACGTGCTCGAGCGCTTCGTCGAGGCATATAAGGACGACGTGGAGTTCTGCCAGATACAGCTCAATTACCTCGACTGGACCCTGCAGAAGGCGGACAGGAAGGTCGAGTACCTCAAGAGCCGCGGGATCCCCGTATGGGTCATGGAGCCCGTGCGCGGCGGCAAGCTGGCCGACATAGACGCCGATTACAGGGAAAAGCTCGAAGCCCTGCGCCCCGGCGAGACCCCGGCCTCCTGGGCCGTTCGCTTCGCCATCGAGACCGAGGGCGTCGGCATGGTCCTCTCCGGCATGTCCACCATGGAGCAGGTCGTCGACAACGTAAAGACCGCCTCCGAGGAGGAGCCGCTCAGCGCCGCCGAGAAGCAGGCGCTCGCGGAGATAGCCGAGGGAATGATAGGCCGCACCGCCCTTCCCTGCACCGGCTGCGCCTACTGCACCGAGTACTGCCCGATGCAGATCAACATCCCCAAGTTCATGACCGCCTACAACGACATGTGCTACAGCAAGGGCGGATTCGTGCCTTCAATCACATACAGCAGCGCTCCCGAAGGACACCGTCCCGACGACTGCCTCGGCTGCGGAGCCTGCGCCGCCGTCTGCCCGCAGAACCTCGACATTCCGGGCATGATGAGCGATTTCGTCGTAAAGTACAAGGAGTATTACAGCAAGGAGGACTAACATGATCTACAAGGATTTCAAGGGAATCAAGCTCTCTGCCCTCGGACTCGGCTGCATGAGGCTTCCGATCATCGGTGAGGATACCGGAAACATCGACAAGGAAAAGACCGCAGAGATGATAGATTACGCCATGAAGAACGGCATCAACTACTACGATACCGCCTGGCCCTATCACAACCAGCAGTCCGAGCTCGTCGTCGGCGAGATACTCAAGAACTATCCCAGAGACAGCTTCTGCCTCTCCAGCAAGTTCCCCGGCTTCAACGAGGAGAACTTCAAAAAGGCGCCCGAGATCTTCGAGAGACAGCTCGAGAAGTGCCAGGTCGAGTACTTCGATTTCTATCTGCTCCACAACGTGAACGAGGGCAACGTCGACTGGTTCCTCAACAAGGACTTCGGCGTGGTCGAGTACCTGCTCGAGCAGAAGAAGGCCGGCCGAATCAGGCACCTCGGCTTCTCCTGCCACGGCCAGCTTGGCGTCCTTGAGAGGACCCTAGACGCATACCCCGAGCTCGAGTTCTGCCAGATCCAGCTCAACTGGCTCGACTGGAAGCTGCAGAGAGCCAACGAGAAGGTCGAGCTCCTGAACAGCAGGAACGTCCCCGTATGGGTCATGGAGCCCGTGCGCGGAGGCAAGCTCGTAGACATCGGCGAGGAGTACGAGAAGCAGCTCAAGGCCTTCAGGCCGGATGAGAGCAACCCCGCCTGGGCGCTCAGATTCGTCAACGGCATCCCCGGAGTCACCATGATACTCTCCGGCATGTCCAACATGGACCAGCTCAAGGAGAACATCAAGACCTTCAGCGAGGACAAGCCCCTCAGCGAGGAGGAGCGCGCCGCTCTTCTCTCCATCACCGACGAGATGATGAAGAAGAACACCCTCCCCTGCACCGCCTGCAGATACTGCGTGGAGGAGAACGAGTGCCCGATGGGCCTCGACATCCCCAGGATCATGGCGATATACAACGAGATGATGTACAACAACGGCGGAACCTCAGCTCCGAGGTATATCGGCTCCCTGCCCGACGACAAGAAGCCCTCCGCCTGCATAGGCTGCGGCGGCTGCGCCTCCGTCTGCCCGCAGGGCCTCGACATCCCCGGCATGATGCAGGACTTCACCGTCAAGTACGCCGGGTTCTACGACAAGTAGAGCTTTGAAAGGAGAACACATCCAATGAACACCTACAAGATCGCGGTAATAGCGGGAGACGGGATAGGTCCCGAGGTCATAGCCGAAGGAGTCAAGGTCCTTAAGCGCGCGGCCGAGCTGGACGGAAGCTTCTGCTTCGATTTCACCTTCTTCCCCTGGGGCTGCGAGTACTATCTCGAGCACGGGGAGATGATGCCGAAGGACGGCATCGAGACCCTCAAGGGCTTCGACGCCATATTCCTCGGCGCCGTCGGCGACCCCAAGGTCCCCGACCACATCTCGCTCTGGGACCTGCTCCTCGTTATCAGGAAGAGCTTCGATCAATACATCAACCTCAGGCCCGTAAAGCTGCTCAAGGGAGCGCCCTGCCCCCTGAAGGACGCCGGAACGGACGACATCGACATGACCTTCATCCGCGAGAACTCCGAGGGCGAGTACGCAGGAAGCGGCGCCTGGCTCTACAAGGGCAAGCCCAACGAGGTCGTCATCCAGAACGGAGTGTTCTCCAGGGCCGGCTGCGAGAGAGTCATCAGATACGCCTTCGAGCTCGCGAAGAAGGAAGGCAAGACCCT
>JAEENW010000183.1 GCA_016283945.1 Bacillota bacterium | reverse complement strand
TACAAAAGCGAGCTAGAGGCGATCGGAGTCGGTTCCATCGATGATATCGAGAGGGTAGACTTCAATTTCTTCGCGTATCCGAAGGGCAGCAAGATCTCCTCCATGGACTGCTCTGTCTATCCTTCGGGTCTTGAAGGCAGCTACGTTCAGAAGGAGCGCGCGGCTATGCCGGGAGACGTACTGATAGGAGAGACCGAGCATGTCAAGTTGACGGCGTACTGGAGGGAAGGCGCTGATTTTGCCGGAAGCTTCAGCGACGATGAGCTGCGCTGGCCGGTCCTGATAATAGAGAATCCGAGCGGCAATGACTACGTCTATCAATACGAGAACCTCGCGATCAACGGGGCTGCGTTTCCGACCAGCACCTACAGCGCGATGACTGTGAAAGCCGGAGGGGCGGTCGTCATTCCGTTTTCCACAGGTATAGAGTACGAACTGGAGGACAAGGGCATCAAGAAGGCGGAGAAGGTCGCGTTCGATCTCGCCGTGCGCAAGGCCGTGGAACCCTTCGATTACATCGGGGTATATCAGTGCAGCATGGATTCTTCCGACCTGCACAACTGACGCCGCAGCGAAGGGCTTCTGAAATGGAGGTGCAGCTTTGAAGAACAGATCATTCAGACTCTTGCGCGTTATTTTAGCTGTTATAGTCATCGCCGCGTCGGCTCCGCTGACCGCGCTGGCGGTCGAGGAGATCAGCTCTGTATCCCTCACCGTCCATGCTCCGTCCGAAGGCGCTCATCCCGGCTATGAGGTGAAGATCTCGCGCGGGCAGCACTACTACCGCGCGGATTACAACGAAGACGCGTGGATCGACGGCGTCAGCTGGTACGATCTTTCGACTTTCAGCTACATAGAAGACCCGGAGGACTACACATTCGAGCCCGGGCACAGATACCAGATCTTCGTCAAGCTGGTACCGGAGGATGGTTATGTGTTCTCTTCCTCCGTCACGGTCCGCGTGAACAATCAGTCCGGGGCGGTAACGGGCAAATGGGCCGAGAGCGAGATAATGGCCACCCGCGTCTTCGACCAGCTGCCGGGGATCGAGATCCCGACCGTCAGCGTTACGCTGGACGCTCCCGCTGTGGGCGCGAGTCCGGACTACGATCCGGAGTTTCCGGACGGCGCGCAGTACTACAACGATTCCCTGAACGCCGGGAATCTCCACAATAGCATCATATGGCGGGATCTGACGGCCGGTCAAAGCATGAACCCCGGTCACAGCAAGTTCGAGGCCGGGCATGGATACAAGGTCGACGTCTACCTCACGGCAAGGTTCGAGCATGAATTCACTGAAGACACCGCGGCTCTGGTCAACGGGGAAGAAGCTGAATGCAGCATCGAATCGAATGGTGAGCTGAAGGTGAGCTGCAGCTTCCCGGCGCTTCCGGTCGTCCTGACCCGCGGCGACGTCAACCTCGACGGCAAGGTCGACGCGGCGGATCTGACTGTGCTCGCGAGGCACGTCTCGAACATCAGCCTGCTGACCGATCCGCAGGCCCTGCTCAACGCGGACGTCACGGGAGGGGACGGCATCAGCGCCTCCGACCTGACCAAGCTCGCGAGGTTCGTGGCGCATATCGAGGATGAGCTGTAGGGAACCGGGCGGGACTGAAGCGCCGTAAACTGATATCCTGTCCTGACGGATATGATGACATTAAAAAAGGACGCGCCTTGAGCGCGTCCTTTTGAGTGTCCTTGATATGCCGGAACTGCGGGATCAGATGTAGATGTCCTCCCTCGACATCCTCTTGACCAGCTTCAGCGCGGTGCTGAAGAGCAGGATGATGAAGGCGAAGAAGAGGATCGTGAAGAAGGTGCTGCCCTCGGTCGCGATGTAATCGTAGGTCCCGTGGAGCACCATCGGGGCGAGCAGGGAGAGCGCGCGGTAGAACTTGCTGGAGGCCTTGTCTCCGACTCTCTCGAAGCGCTTGGCGATCCCGTAGAAGGCTCCCATGTAGACTCCGAAGCAGGCGTGTCCGGGGACGGCCGTTACAGCTCTGAGAACTGCCGTTCCGAGGCCCAGGGTCATGACGTAGCTGATGTTCTCCCAGAGGGCGAAGCCCAGGGAGACGAAGGTCGCGTAGACTACTCCGTCGAACTGGCAGTTGAACTCGGGGTTCCTCCAGGTCTTCTTTTTGAGGAGCAGGTACTTGCTTCCCTCCTCGGCTCCCGCGACTATCAGGAAGAAGAGGATGAAGTTGTACGCGCGCCCGGTCACGCCCGCCTGGCTGAGCGCCGCCTCGCCGACGGTCTCGGCGACCATCGCGAAGGCGGTCGAGAGTATGCCCATGAAGACCAGCATCCTCAGGAGCTTGGGCGATTCCGCCTCCAGCCTGTCGTGGCGGTAGATGTACACGAGCATGACTATGGCCGGGAGGACCGCGGCGGCTATGATCACCGCCATCATCAGTTCAAAAGAAACAAACATAGAGCCGTCCTTTATGCTATAATGAAACGTCATGGAACAGCAGAAGGAAAAAAAGCGAATATTGCTCCACAGCTGCTGCGGGCCCTGCTCCACCGCGGTGGTGGAGAGGCTTGCCATAGATTATAATATCACGCTTTTTTATTATAATCCAAACATTACTGACGAAAAAGAGTACGAACTGAGGCTCGCGGAGGAAAAGCGCTTCCTCGGGGAGCTGTTTGAGCGCACGGGAGTGCGCGTGGAGCTGATCGAGGGGCCTTACGATCCGCAGCGCTGGCTCGAGGCCGTGAAGGGCCTCGAGGGCGAGCCCGAGGGCGGAGCGCGCTGCGGCGTCTGCTTCAGGCTCAGGCTGGAAAAGGCCGCCGAGAAGGCCGCGGAGCTCGGGATAGAGCTCTTCGACAGCACTCTCTCCGTCAGCCCGCACAAGAGCTACGCCAGGCTGAAGGAGGCCGGCGAGGCCGCGTCGCGGAAGTACGGCGCACGCTTTCTCGCGGGCGATTACAAGAAAAAGGACGGCTACCGCAGGAGCATAGAGCTCTCGCGCGAGTACGGGCTGTACAGGCAGGACTGGTGCGGCTGCGGCTTCTCGAAGGCCGAGAGCGAGGCCAGGAGGGCCGCGAAGGCCGCTTCCGCCGGGACGGCTGCCGCTGCCTCAGAGGCAGGGGAGGCCCGCCCGTGAGCTACGTCAACGTCACAGTGGAAAACAACACGAACGCGGTCGACGAGCTGTACAGCTACCGATACGACCCGGCGCTGCTCCCGGAGGGGAGCCCCGCGGAGCCTTATCCGGGGCTCAGGCTCACGGTCCCGTTCGGAATACACAACAGGAAGACGGAGGCCTACGTCGCCGAGGTCCTCGGGGAGGCCCCGGAGGGCGTTCCCGAGGGCAGGATCAAGGCGGTGCTCGAGGCCGACCCTGAGCGCTCCCTGAGCCGCGAGGCGATGGAGACGGCGCTCTGGATGAAGCGCAGATACCTCTGCCGCTACATAGAGGCAGTCAGATGCTTCACCTCCGGCGACGCCGGGCGCAGCGGCAGGGTAAAGGATCCCTTCGCGGAGCTCGAGTTCGAGCGCGACAGCGCCAGGGAGCTCACCGCGGAGCAGAGCCGGGCGCTCGATGAGATCGTCTCCGGCATGCCGGAGCGAGAGCACAGAGTCTATCTCCTGCACGGGGTCACCGGCTCGGGCAAGACCGAGGTCTACCTGCAGGCGGCCGAGAGAGCGCTCGCGGACGGCAGGGGAGCCATAGTGCTCGTCCCGGAGATCTCGCTCACGCCCCAGACCGTCAGCCGCTTCATGGCCCGCTTCGGGCGGGAGGCGGTCGCGGTGCTGCACAGCAGGCTCACGCGGGCCCAGAGGGACGCCGAGTACGGAAGGATAAAGCGAGGGGAGGCCAGGCTCGTCATAGGCGCCCGCTCCGCGATATTCGCGCCGTTCGATGACATAGGGCTCATAGTGCTCGACGAGGAGCACGAGAGCTCGTACAAGAGCGACCAGAGCCCTAAGTACGACGCGCTCGAGGTCGCGGTCATGCGCGGCTCCAGGCACGGCGCCGCCGTGGTGCTCGGAAGCGCCACGCCGAGCGTCTCGGACTACTACCGCAGCGAGCGCGGCATATTCAGGCGCATAGAGCTCAAGGAGCGCTACAACAGCGTACCGCTCCCCGAGGTTAGGCTGGTCGACATGACCCGGGAGATACGCGCGGGCAACCGAAGCTGCTTCTCGGGAGCCCTCGAGAGGGCGGTCAGGAGCTGCCTCTCGGAGGGAAGGCAGGTCATACTCTTCCTCAACCGCAGGGGCTACTACAGCTTCGTCTCCTGCAGGGAGTGCGGCTACACGGTGAAGTGCCCGGAGTGCGGGATCGCGATGCCCTACCACAAGGACGAGGGCGCCTGCGTCTGCCACTACTGCGGGCGGAAGGTACCGATGCCGAGGGTCTGCCCGGAATGCGGCAGCGAGGTCATAGGCACCTACGGAGTGGGCACCCAGCAGGTCGAGGAGAAGGCGCGCGAGCTCTTCCCTGACGCGAAGATCGAGCGCATGGACCTCGACTCCGTCAAGCGCAAGGGCAGCCTCGAGGCCATACTCAAGCGCTTCGGCAAGGGCAAGACCGACATACTCATAGGCACGCAGCTCGTAGCCAAGGGGCTCGACTTCGCCAACGTGGGGCTGGTCGGCGTCATAAGCGCGGACAGCTCGCTCAACATCCCCGACTACAGGAGCAGCGAGAGGAGCTTCCAGCTGCTGACCCAGGCCGCCGGAAGATCGGGCCGCGGGGACGAGAGAGGCCTTGTCATAATCCAGGGCTACGACGTGGGCCATCCCGCCGTCGTAAGCGCCGCGAAGCACGACTACGAGGGCTTCTACAGGGGCGAGATCGCGCTGAGAAAGGCGGTCTCCTATCCGCCCTTCAGCTACATATTCCAGCTCGTCTTCTCGGACGAGGACGCGGAAAAGGCCTCCGCGGGAGCGTCGCGGGCGGCCGCCGTCCTGAGGGAGAGGCTCCCGAAGGGCTGCGCGGTGCTCGGACCCTCGGCGGCTCCGAGGCAGAGGCTC
>JAEENW010000182.1 GCA_016283945.1 Bacillota bacterium | reverse complement strand
AATCCGCGAGCTCCCTTATGAAGCGCAGGATCAGCCCGCAGTCGCCCTCAGCGGCGCTCCTGAACGTCAGCATCGTCTTCCTCCTCCCACGGCCCCTCTCGCATGAGCCCGTTCATCTTCGCGTTGTAGTATTCGGCTATCTTCTTTCCGCGCCAGGCGTCGCGCGTGGCGATTATGGCGAGCATCTCGTCCGCGATCTCCTCCGCGCTGCCAGGCCTGACCCGCCTGAGGTAGCCGAGCATGCGCTCCATCGCCCATTCTGTCCCGAGCTCCCGGGCTACGGAAGCCCCGAGCTCCTCCGGGAAGCCCAGCATATCCGCGGCCTCCATGAGCTCAAAGCGCAGCCGGGCGCGGCGCTCTTCAGTTCGTGCGTCCATAATAAGCCCGCTGCCGGCGCGAAGGATACGCGGGAGCTGCTCCCGCATGCCCTTTCCCTGCGGCCGGCGTCCTTTCCTGTACTACAGTTTGTCGCAAAGATCGCCCGCGGTCAAGTGGCGAGGACGCCCCGAAACGTGATACTATCAATTCATAGCAGGGACAGCGGGAGACTCTCCGGCATTGATTTTGCGCCGGGCCGGCTTTACAATCAAATCAGAAAGAGAGGTGCTCCATGAAACTATTCATAAGCAGCGACATAGAAGGTACCTGCGGGATCTGCGACTGGGACGAGTCGCGCCCGGCAGAGCAGGCTTTTTACGCTCCCTTCGCGGAGCAGATGACCCGTGAGGTCGCCTCCGCTTGCAAAGCGGCCGAGGACAGCGGCGTCAGCGATATATTCATCAAGGACGCTCACGGCAAGGCCAGAAACCTCAGGCTCAAGGATCTGCCGCGCTCGGTGCGGCTGCTCCGCGGCTGGGACTACCGCCCCTGCAAGATGATGGCGGGAGTCGAGGAGTGCGACGCGGCGGCCATGACCGGCTATCACAGCGCGGCCTTCAGCATGGGCAATCCCCTCTCCCACACGAACAACCTCAGGAACCAGTGGGTCAAGCTCAACGGAGAGTACGCCAGCGAGTTCCTGGTCAACTGCTACACCGCCGCCTACTACGGCAAGCCGGTGATCTTCGTGAGCGGCGACGAGGCGCTCTGCGAGCAGGCGAAGTCCATAGTCCCCGCGATCACGGCGGTCCCCGTCGTGCAGGGACGCGGCGCCGGCTCGCTCTCGATACACCCCGACCTCGCGGTCGAGCGCATCTACGAGGGCATGAAGAAGGCCCTCGCGGGCGACATCGGCAAATGCCTCATCGAGCTCCCCAGGCACTTCACGGCCGAGATACAGTTCAAGGAGGCCGTCGACGCGGCTAAGGGCGGCTATTACCCCGGAGCGGAGCGCGTCGACACCAAGACCGTCCGCTTCGAGAGCGGCGACTGGTACGAGATCATTCGCTTCATGTTCTTCGTGCTGGATTGAGAAAGCGCCCGCGCTCAGCCTGTGAGAAAAGGAGGAAAAGAAATGGATCGCAGTCCCGACATGAGCCCGCGCAGGATCGCGGCTCTTCAGAAAAAGCTGGCCGCTGGCGGCATAGACCTCGCGCTGTTCGCCACAGGCGCCGCGTTCGTATACCTTCTGGATATCCCGACCTTCTGGTTCCAGCGCAGCTCGGTGACCATGGGGCCGGACAAGGACCGCGTCATCCCCTCCCTCACGAGGCCGGACGCGGTGCTGCTCGTGCCCGCGGACGGAGACCCTCTGGTCTTCTCGATCCCCGGGAGGGCGGACGAGCTGAGGAGCTTCGGCTATGAGCCCGTCGTCTGCTTCGCGGACTACTTCGCCAACAAGCTGGAGCCATATATAAGGGGCGGAAAAGTCGCCATCGGCAACTGCTGCGCCGCGGCTCTTAAGAAGATCGCGGAGGAGGCCAACGAGTACCACGGAACGGAGCTCGTCTTCACCGACGCGGAGATCTTCACCGACGAGATGCGCATGATAAAGGACGAGAAGGAGATCAGGCTGCTCAGCGAGGTCGCCGCCTTCACGGACTGGGTCATGGAGAGGCTCGTCCCGCTGCTCGTGCCCGGCATGATACCCTTCAAGATCGAGGAGGAGATACAGAGGCTCGCCCTCGAGGCCGGAGCGCAGGACCTGTCCTTCGCGGGAAGCTGCCTCGCGGTGGTGAAGGGCCACCCGACAGCGATGGATCCCTATATCTATCCCAAGGACCGTCCGGTCGGTAAGGAGGCCGGAGTCGCCTTCGACATGGGCTTCGTCCTGGGCGGCTACTGCTCCGACTACGGCCGCAGCTTCTACATAGGCGAGCCCTCGCAGGAGGCGGTCGAGAGCTACAGGGCGCTGCAGGCCGCGCAGCTGCACGCTATAGCGAGCATCGTGCCCGGCAGGACGAAGGTCACCGAGGTATCGGATCTGATATTCGAGGGTCTCGAGAGATTCGGCCGCGGGAGCCAGCTCCGGAACCACGTGGATGGCACTCAGGGCCACCAGATCGGGCTCGAGGTCCACGAGATCCCCTGGCTCAAGAGGAACAGTCCGGACATCGCCTTCCAACCCGGCATGGTCTTCGCCATGGAGCCCAAGATCTTCATCCCGAACGAGATCTACATGAGAGTCGAGGACATGGTGCTCGTGACAGAAGACGGAGCGAGATCGCTCACCACCTTCGACAGGGAGCTGTTCAAGCTGTAAAAAGAACGAACAAGGAACAATAAAAGCCCCGGACCGCGCTGCTGCATGGTTCGGGGTTTATTTCTTTAAGTCACGAAGCCGCACATGCGCACCTTTTGTCATCAGCCGCGCGCGGTCTTCTTCATTTCCGCGGAGCGCCGACCGGCTTTTCACCTTCGAACAGCATGCCCCTCACGTTCTCTGCGTACTCCCGCCGGCGCTGCCGGGCGGCCTCAGGGCCTTCGCCGGAGAACACGATACAGTACTCCGGCAGGTAGCTGGAGACCGGATTCTGCCAGGGGATCACAGCAATGTTCTCCTCCGGGATGTCGTAGGTGAAGAGTATCGCCCGCATCTCCTCCGCGGAAGCGCCTTTCAGAGCGAGGAGCTGCTGCTCCGTCTTGTTGATATTGGTCCCCGGCATCAGGCCGAACGAATAGCTTGCAGGATTGACCTGCCAGACGTAGACCTCAAGTCCCTTGAAGGTGCTCAGACCGAAGTATTCGGGATAGCGCTCCATAAGGACTTCGAGGTCCGGATCGGACAGGCTCCCCGCAGCGTTCCTGTCTTCGGCAGTGTCTATGGCAACTGCTGCGCAGAGCATTATCGCCGCCGATAATACCACCGACGCGACCCTTTTGATATCCATGAGCTTCATCTCTCTTTCCGGAAAGCGGCGCCTACAGCTCCACAGCTCCGAGCAGCAGAGCCGCGATCAGCATTATGACGGTAAGCGAGAAGGCCAGGGGTATGGTCTTCTTTTGATGCTCGCCAAGGTCGACGCCGGAGAGCCCCGTGAGCAGGAAGGTCGCCGCGGTGAGCGGGGACACAGGGAAGCCGGTGGTCATCTGGCCGAGCACGGCCGCCCGCGCTATCGACACTCCGGATACGCCGAAGCTCTCGGCCGTGGCGGAGAGCACAGGGAGCACCCCGTAATAGAAGGAATCCGGGTCGAAGAGCAGCGACGAGGGCATCGCGACGAGTCCCGTGATCACCGGGAAGAACCGCCCGAGCGACTGCGGGATGACGGCGACGAGCGCGCCCGCCATAGCGGATATCATGCCGGTGCCCTTCATGATGCCTGTGAAGGCGCCCGCGGCGAACAGAACGGAAGCCATCATCAGGGCCTCCTTCGCGTGCGCGTTGACGCGCTGGGTCTGCATGGCCGGGTCGGGATAGTTGACGGTCATCGCGAGCACGAAGGCGATCATGAAGACCGCGGCTGGCGCGAAGCCCGAGAACAGCAGCGCTATTATGGCAGCTACGATGAGCAGTATGTTGAGCCTGAACCGCTCCGGGCGCAGCAGCGCGGCGGCCTCCTCGCTGAGGGGCTCCTCCGTGTAGACTATCTCCGCGCTCTGAGTTCCGAGGCGCTTCTTCTCGGCCTTTCCAAGCAGGAAGGCGAAGACCAGCACCGCTATAAGGCCTATGACCACGGGCACGATGAGCGGCCCGAAGAGCACCATGACGTCGACTCCCATGGCCGCCGCGGCCCTTATGGTCGGGCCTCCCCAGGGCATGATGTTCATGACGCCGGCCGCCATGGCGACGGTCGTCGCCAGCGTGGTCCTCTTCATGTGCAGCGCGTCGTAGAGCGGCAGCAGAGCCGGGATGCAGATCAGGAAGGTCACCGCGCCGGAGCCGTCCAGGTGCACTATCATCGCGAGCACCGCGGTCCCGAGCGTTATCTTCACGGGGTCGCAGCCTATGATCCTGAGTATGCCGCTTATGATAGGGCGGAAGGTCCCCGCGTCGGTAAGCACACCGAAGAAGAGTATCGAGAATATGAACATGACGCCCGTCGCGGCGACGGAGCCTATGCCCCCTGAGCCCGTGATATACGAGCTCAGCGCCTTTATGTTAGCGGCCACGTTCACCGCGCCCGCCTCGTCGGCCTTGAAGAAGGCCGCTATCGTCCCCGTGACCACCGGCACCGCGATAAGCGCCGCCGTCGGGGAGAGCTTTTTCGTCATGACAGCCGCGAGCAGCAGTATCACCGTCGCGAAGCCCAGTATAGCAAGCATAGTTCACCTTAGCTACCTCACGGGGAGGCCTTCAGCACAAAAAGCAAAGAGTCCGGAATCCCCCGCGCCTGCAGGGGATCTCGGACTATATCAATTGTATTTGTACTATCCTAGATTTTTGCTGAGCATCTGATTCTTACGGCTTATGCTATTGAAATACAAACTTAGCTTCTGTATTTTGATTAGATGTGATCACTGAGAATAGTATAAGCATATATCCTTGTCAATAGATTACTAATAATCAGTATTCTCATCTAAATCCATTTTGTTGATCACATCAGTCTTGAGCCAATCGCTGTCAGGACGAGTCACCAACCGGCTATCACAATAGGCTAAATCAAGCGGCAAAACTGTCTGCCCTTGATAAGCTCCTGAAGGCAGTCTCTCAACAACCAGAGCTAGATCAACATGATCTTCATCAACAAGGGATAACGGAAGAAGTAAAGAACCAGTATTTCTTGTTGGATAATACATTGGAATAGCCATTTTATAATTCCATTCCACTCTCTTCTTGGCCAAATTAACAGCGTCTTCTATACGGTTTTTTAAACGATTTAGCATCCTAGGATTGTCTTTAATTATAACACCTAAAGATGCATAGTACAGTAGCCTACAAGATAGTTGGTAATAGAAAGAGGATCACTTAAAATCTCATAGGGATAGACGCTATAAATCATATCGTTTTCAGTCTTAATTCTTAGCTGTTTAACCTCATTAATTGCATTCTGTATTTCCACTATAAATGGACTGAAGTATATTTTTTCCCGCTCAATATAGGGTAATCGTGCGTATTCTTCAACAACGCTTTTAATGTATTTCCCTCGTTTTGGGTAGTACTTATCTTCATTGCATTCAGAGCTAGGTTCTGATAGAAACTCCAGATTTCGCTTATTGAGCCAAAACTTAAAGGTCTTTCCGCCCTCGTATGATTCAGCATTCTTAATTAAGCTGTCCTTTTTTAGCATAAGAAGCTTATCCAACACTCTAGCTTTTGTCTTCTCGTCTCCTAATACCTCAGATAAATGCTTTGACAGTTCTCCGTGTATGTGATTGAGGGTTTGAGAAATTGAAGCCGCAGCTAAAGGAGAATAGTATTCGAAGACTCTATTAATAAATCCGGATAGTTTCTCCTCCCCAAAAGTGAACATATCACTTAAGATCACTTCATATGCTAACGTGCTAAGGTTAAGATGCTGTTTGTTATTATTTACTTTATCCTCATCTTTTACTTCGAATGCCATATTCTCTTACTTTACGAACAATTCAACCACACATTTTATAGTCATTTTATCGTACATCTAACACGAAGTCCATATGTACGGAACCATATTTATTCAATATACGGCAAAATCATCAATTTTCGGAACAAAGATTTCTTCTTTTTGGCCGTTTTCTGTTGTCTTGATAAACCTTATTATAATCCTGTCCATGAGAAACAACAATAAACCTACAAGGTAAGAAAGGAGCCAGATCATGTTTTGTTTCGTATGTTATCCCCCCATCCCAAATCTTCCGCATACCCCTAAATCTCCGCACATCCCACAACCGATTCCGTCCCCCATTCCTCCGCGAGGACCCAAGTTACCGCGTTTTCCTAACCCGGAACTGTTCCCCATTCCTCCGCGAGGGCCCAAGTTACCGCGCACTCCTCAGCCGGTACCGTTCCCTTATGACCCAACAGTCTACAGGATGGTAATCCGCGGTATTATAACATGTTGCCATTCTCTACAGCATAATAACAAGTAGCTCTGATTCCTGTGTATTATTAAGAAAGGAGACTCATATAT
>JAEENW010000181.1 GCA_016283945.1 Bacillota bacterium | reverse complement strand
TCAGGGACAGCCTGAAGACGGGCTTCGGCCTCAGAAAAAAGGAAGATCAGAACGTATTGAATGGTGAGGGAGCCCCTTCGGGGGTCTCCGCCCTGGGGATACTTCCCTACGCAGCTATGGGCTGCTTCCTCGGAGTCGCGGGCTACCTCGTCGTCGGCATCTTCAACGACAGCTCCGTCTCCACGGCGCCGTATTTCTACTCCGTGCTCGGGCTCGGCTTCTGCATCAACGCGATGATCAGAGAGGCTGAGAAGAGCGGACAGACAGAGCCGGGCGCGAAGGCGGCGTGACCCCGATTCCTCGCAGAAAACACACACAAAAAGGCGGCGGACAGTATATAATACTTAAACCATGAGCAAGACCGAAAAGAAAACCGAAAAGAAGCGCGACAAGGGCGCGATCATCATATTCCTGCTCGTCTTCGCGATCTCCTGCTCGGCGATGACCGTGATCCGCGGCCGCAGCCAGAGCGGAACGCTTGGCGAGGGAATCAACCCGTTCAGCACCAACGAGCTCGACGAGAGGCTCGCCGACGACATGACGCCCATCACCGTGGACGAGAACAGCCCGTTCTACGCGGCGTTCAAGAGCCAGGACAGGATCAACGTGCTGCTGCTCGGCGTCGCCGCGGGCAACACCGACACCATCATGCTCGGGAGCTACGACATGACCAACCAGAAGGTCAGCATCATATCGCTCCCGCGCGACACCTATCATTACCGTCCGGGCTACACCAGCTACGGCGCCTACAAGATCAACTCGATCTACAGGACCAGCGACGGCAGCATCGTCCCGCTCGCCGAGACGGTCTCCGAGATACTCGGCGGCATGCCCATCCACTGCTACGCGCTCGTGACCTACGACAATATCCGCGAGATCATGAGGGCGATAGGCGGCGTTGAGATGTACCTGCCGTTCCACATGAAGTACGACGACCCCTATGACACCCCGCCGCTCCACATCGACATCCCCGCGGGCAACCAGATCATCGACGCGACCAACGTCGAGCAGTTCCTGCGCTTCCGCAAGGGCGTCTACGGCAGCTATCCGGACGGCGACATCGGCCGCACCAGGATGCAGCGCGAGTTCATCCAGAAGGTCATACAGCAGTGCCTGAGCGCCGGCAACCTCAAGGACGTCGCCAAGGCGGTGCTCAGCAACGTCCAGAGCGACCTCAGTCTCACCAACGCGCTCAAGATCGCGTCCAAGGCTTCGGGCCTCAGCGCGGAAAGCATCAAGCTCTATTCGCTCCCCGGAGCGGACAAATACATCGAAGGAATCTCTTTCTGGATCCAGGACGACGAGGGCATCTCCGAGATGCTCAAGGAGATCTACGGCCTGGACCAGTCTGAAGGCGGAGAAGGGCAGGCGGCTCAGGGCACAGTCTAGCCCGGTCTCCTTTTCAGCCTTCGCTGTCTGACGGAAGGCGGCCTCTTATGCTCAAAAAGCTCCTTTGCTTCACCCTTTGCTTCATCCTCGCGGCAGCGCCGGCATTCGCTGCCGCGGGTTTTGACGACCTCTCCGACAGCCACTGGGCCCTGTCCTACATACGGACCGCCCAGCAGAAGGGGATAATCGAGGGCTACGACGAGGGCGGAGTCCGCGTCTACAAGCCCGAGGCGAACGTCAGCCGCCAGGAATGCATGACCATGCTCTACAGGGTCCTCGCCGCCGAGGGCCTGGTGAGCGCGCCGGAGGCCGAGGAAGCTTCCGGAAGCGAGCCGGCCTCTCAGGAGGCTCCGGCAGAGCCCGCTTCCCAAGAGCCCCTGGCAGAGTCCGCATCTGAAGAGGCTCCGGCAGAGCCTTCTGCCGCCGACGCGGCTGCTGAAGCCGGCGAGGAAGGCGCCCCGGCAGACGCTCAGGCCGAAGGCGCCGCGGAAGGCGGCCAGGGGGAGACGGCTCCCGCCGGGGATCCGCTCATCCTCAAGTGGGCTTCCGTCATGGAACGCTGCGGGATCGCCGCGTGGGCGCAGCGCTACTGCGCTTACGGCTTCGAGAGCGGCATCCTGAGCGAGGCTGATTTCGCGGGGGAGGGAAGCTCCTTCGGCGGAGCGGCTCCCGCTCCCAGAGAGCAGATCGCCAGGTGGTGCGCCAGGGCGATGGATTACGCTCTCTCTCCGCTCATCAGATCCGTATATCCCGACGAGTGCAGCATCTCCGCGGACAACATCGCTTACATAGACGCGCTCTACAGGAACCACATCATGGAGGGCTCCTCTGACGGGCTCTTCCACCCGAAGGACGGGGTCAAGCGCTGCGAGATGGCGGCGATCTGCACCAGGCTCATGGGGCTCGACGAGCGCATGAACTCGAAGGCTCCCGAGGGTCCGGTGATCTCCCTCAGGGCGGCCCTGGCCTCGGCCGACGCCGCGGCGGGCACCCTCAGCTTCAGCTCTCCCGACGCGGTCTACAGGCTCGCGGAGGGCGCGAGGATCGCGCTCGACGGCGAGGCGGCCGAGCTCGGAGCTCTCTCCGGGCTTGAGGGAAAGAC
>JAEENW010000180.1 GCA_016283945.1 Bacillota bacterium | reverse complement strand
CCGAGGAGCGCCCGCACCGCAGGACACGGGGATACCGAGCGGCAGGATCCGCGCGAAGGTCTTGTGAGCGATACTCTTGACATGATCTCCATGGAGAGGTCTGTTCGCGTGGGCGGGCTACGTCCGCGCATGAGGGCATTGCGAGCATCGCTGGCGGATCACGCCGAGCGAGGCGATGATCGCGCCCGATGCGAAGCACTCTGCCCGAACAGCGGACGCGGCTTGACTGCGCAATAATTGTCGATGAGCAAGCATCCAAAACACAAAGACCGCGCCCTGCCCTTTCGGGCAAAACGCGGCCGTTTGATCTTGCAGAGCCTGCTGAGAGGAAGCTACGCGGTGCTCTCCTCAGCGCTCCTCGCGGAAGTAAGCCCTTCCGAGGCTGGCGGGAGGCTGGTTCTCGCGCTTCTGGCGCATCGATACGATGATCAGCACCACGGTCGTCACCATGTACTGAACGACCTTGTAGATCTGGCTCGGTATGAACGAGACCGGAAGCCACAGGTACAGAAGCATCAGCGCTCCGAAAAGCGCGGAGCCCCAGATGGCGCCGCTAGGCCTCCAGAGGCAGAAGATGACGAGCGCCACGGCGATCCAGCCCTCTCCCGAGAGACCGTCGCGCATCCAGACGGTTCCCGCGGTCGTCATGGTGTAGACCACCCCGCCTATGGCGGAGATGCCGCCTCCGATGACGGTAGCCAGATATTTGTACCTCTCGACGCTGATGCCGGCGGCGTCGGCGGTCGCGGGGGACTCGCCCACAGCCCTGAGATAGAGCCCCTTCCTGGTCCTGTTCATGAACCAGGAGAGGAAGACCGCGACGGCGATGCCGAGGTACACGAAGAAGTTGTGCGAGAAGATGAGCGGGCCTACCACGGGGATGCCCTGCTGGGCCTTCGGGAACGGAGAGCCGACGAAGCCCTCCTTTAGCTTGTTGCTCACGGAGATGAAGCCGGTGCTCCCGCCGGAGGTCACGCGCATGTACTCGCCGACGAACTGTCCGACGCCCGTTCCGAGTATGGTCAGAGCGAGTCCGGTCACGTTCTGGTTCGCCCTGAGCGATATGGTCAGGAAACTGTAGATCAGCGAGCCGAGGCAGCCGGCGGCGAAGGCGCATAGAAGCGCTATCACGGTCGCTGTAACGACGCTGGCGCTCTCTCCGGCCGCGAGGTCATAGTAGTAGACTCTGGCGAGGCCGAAGGCGCCGCCCATGAACATGAGGCCCTCGACGCCGAGGTTGAGGTTACCGGACTTCTCGGTGAGTATCTCGCCCGAGGTTCCGAAGAGCAGGGGCGCGCCGTTGCTCACGGCAGCCTGGATGAATCTTATGACGTTGAAGTTCATCTGCCCTCCTCCTTTCCGCGCCTGAAGAAGACCTGATAGTTGACGAAGAACTCGCAGGCGAGCATGCTCATGAGGATTATGCCGGTGATGATCCCAGAGATCGACGAGGGTATGCCCATCGAGGTCTGGACGTTGCCTGAGCCCTTGGCGAGCACGGCCATCATCAGGGAGATCGCGACCATCGCGAAGGGATTGAGCTGCGCGAGCCAGGCGATCGTTATTCCGGTGAAGCCGGCGCCGTTGGCTATCGTCGCCTGCAGGGAGCCGTTGGTCCCGGACGCGAGCATGAAGCCCACGAGGCCGCAGATCGCGCCGCTGAGGAAGGCGGTCCTGACCGTCACCCTGCCGACGTTCATGCCAGCGTAGCGGGCGGTGTTCTCGGATTCGCCGAGCACGGAGATCTCGTAGCCGTGCTTGGTGTAGTTCAGGTAGACGAACATCACGAAGACGAGCAGCAGAACTATCACCCAGCCGCAGTGTACGCCGAGTATCTTCGGAAGCAGAGCCTTGTTCTTGAACTGGGGGATGAGCTGCGAGCCGGGCTTGCCCTCCCAGGGGCCGCCCTGAAGCCAAGCGACTATGCCTATCGCGATGTAGTTGAGCATGAGGGTGAAGAGCGTCTCGTTGGTCCCGTACCTCGCGCGGAAGAGCGCGGGGATGGCGGACCAGAGCCCGCCGACGACAGCTCCGCTGACGCCCATGACGAGCAGCAGCACCGGAGCCGGAAACTTATCGACCATGAAGAGCGCGAACCAGCTGGCTGCCATCGCGCCCATGGTTATCTGCCCCTCTCCGCCGCAGTTCCAGTAGCGCATCTTGAAGCACGGAGCGAGCGCGAGAGCGGTCCCGAGCAGGGGTACCATGCCCTTGAGCACCTGCCTCCTGCCGAGGGACTTCGCGAACGACGAGCTCACAATGATCCCGTAGGCCTTGAAGGGATCCGCGCCGAGCGCGGCGAATATTATCCCTCCTATGACGAGGGCTATTACCAGCGACGCGAGCCTGATGCCCCAGACCTTGTAAGGGGCGAGAACGGCGTCGCTGCGCTTGGCTATCCTTATCAGGGGCGCCCTGTCCTTATTATTCATTCGCGGGAGCCTCCTTTCCGCCTACGGATGTCATGAGGAGACCGATCTCCTCCTTGGTGGTATTTCTGGCGTCGACCACACCCGAGACCTGCCCGGCGCAGAGCACCAGGATGCGGTCGCAGAGCTGCAGCAGCACGTCCAGGTCCTCTCCGACGAAGATGACGGCGACTCCCTTCATCTTCTGCTCCTGCATCAGGTCGTAGATTACGTAAGATGTATTTATGTCAAGGCCGCGCACGGCGTAGGCGCTCATCAGAACGCTCGGCCCGCTCGCGATCTCTCTGCCAACGAGCACCTTCTGGACGTTGCCACCCGAGAGCTTGCTCACGGGGAAGTCCAGATCCGGAGTCGCGACCTCGAGGTTCTCGTAGACGTCCTTCGCCATCTTCTCGGGGCTCCTGCGGTCTACGAAGATGCCCTTGCCCCGGTTCCAGGAGCGGAGCATCATGTTTCCGGTCATGCCCATGCCTCCGACGAGGCCCATTCCGAGCCTGTCCTCCGGCACGAATGCCAGCGCGACTCCGCTGTCCCTGATCTCCATCGGGGTCTTCCCGACGAGGTCCATGGGAACGCGGTCGCTGGGGGTGTAGATTATCGAGCCCGAGGTCACGTGCCTGAGCCCCGCGATGGCCTCGAGCAGCTCCTTCTGCCCGGAGCCTGCGATGCCCGCGATACCGAGTATCTCGCCTCCGTAAGCTACAAAGCCCACGTTGTCCAGCTTGGACACGCCCTCGTTGTCCCTGCAGCAGAGGCCCGCCACGGTGAGCCTCGGGACCGGCTTCTCGTAGGTCTTGCGCTCTATGTCCAGGGAGACGGCGTGCCCCACCATCATCTCGGTGAGGGCTTGGGGGTCGGTCTCGGAGGTCCTGACCGTCTTGATGTGCCTGCCCTTCCTGAGGACGGCGACGACGTCGGAGATCTCCATGACCTCGTTCAGCTTGTGAGTGATTATGACGATCGACTTGCCGTCCGCCTTCATGGCGCGCAGCACGTCGAAGAGCTTGCTTATCTCCTGTGGCGTCAGCACGGCGGTCGGCTCGTCGAGGATCAGGAAATCGGCGCCCCTGTAGAGCACCTTGATGATCTCGAGCGTCTGCTTCTCGGACACCGACATGTCGTAGACCTTCTTGTTCGGGTCTATGCTGAAACCGTATTTCTTCGCGATCTCG
>JAEENW010000179.1 GCA_016283945.1 Bacillota bacterium | reverse complement strand
CCGCCTGCCCTGAGACCCGGGAACGGCGGCACCCGCGAGGCTCTTGCCCTACGCTCCGAACCTTTTCCTCCTGTACTCCTCGATCTCCGAGAGGCTGCCGTAGACCATGTGGCCGTTGCCAAGGTCGCAGAGCTCCGGCTGCTCCTTCGAGTAGTCGTGCATCCTGTCCGGCTCGTAGACGAAGAGCTTTTTCTGCTTCTCGAGTATGGGGTCGGGGATGGGGATCGCGGACATCAGCGACCTCGTGTAGGGGTGCATGGGATGCGCGAAGAGTTCCTCGGTCTCGGCTATCTCCATGATCCTGCCCTTGTAGATGACCACTATCCTGTCGGATATGAACCTGACGATGGAGAGGTCGTGGGCTATGAACAGGTAGGTGAGGCCCTTCTCCCTCTGGAACTTCTTGAGCAGGTTGAGCACCTGCGCCCTGATCGACACGTCGAGCGCGGAGATGGGCTCGTCGGCGATGATGAACTCCGGATCCATGACTATGGATCTCGCGAGTCCTATCCTCTGCCTCTGCCCGCCGGAGAACTCGTGCGGGTAGCGCGTGAGGTGTTCGGGGAGCAGACCGACGGCCTTCGTGATCTCCTCGACCTTGGTCATGCGGTCCTTCTCGTCCTTGAAGAGGTGGAAGTTGTAGAGGCCCTCGGAGATGATGTACTCGATGGTCGCGCGCTCATTGAGCGAGGCGGCCGGATCCTGGAAGATCATCTGGATCTTGCGGACGACCTCGCGGTCCTCAGCCCTGGAGAGCTTGCCCGAGATCCTCTTGCCGTCGTAATATATCGCGCCCGCGGAGCAGGGATTGATCCTGACTATCGCGCGGCCTATGGTGGTCTTGCCGGAGCCGGACTCGCCGACTAGCGAGAGGGTCTCGCCCTTGTAGATGTCGAAGCTCACGTCGCTCACGGCCTTGAAGGCCTTCTTGCCGGAGCCGAAGACCACGTCGAGGTGCTGTATGGACAGCAGCGGCTTTCTTTCCTTTTCGTCCATGTCGCCCTCCTACTCTATCTGCTGATGGGCCTTCATCATCTTCTCGTGCAGGCCCTGTATGTTCTTCGGCGCCTCGACCTTCGGAGCACGCGGGTCGCAGAGCCAGGTCTTGGCGTAGTGAGTCTCGCTGAGCTTGAACATCGGCGGCTCCTCCCTGAGATCTATCGCCATCGCGTAGCTGTTTCTGGGCGCGAAGGCGTCGCCTGTGATCTTGTTGTAGAGCGACGGCGGCGTGCCGGGGATCGAGAAGAGGTCCGTGCCCTTCTCTGATAGCTGCGGGAGGCTCGAGAGCAGCGCCCATGTGTAGGGGTGCCTCGGCTCGTAGAAGATCTCCTCGACGGTGCCTATCTCGACTATCTGCCCCGCGTAGAGCACCGCTACTCTCTCGGCCACGTTCGCGACGACGCCCAGGTCGTGCGTGATGTACACGACCGTGAAGCCGAGATCCCTCTGCAGATCCTTGATGAGCTGCAGGATCTGCGCCTGGATGGTCACGTCCAGAGCCGTGGTCGGCTCGTCGCAGATCAGGATCTTGGGCTGGCAGGAGAGCGCTATGGCTATGACTATCCTCTGGCGCATCCCGCCGGAATACTGGAAGGGATAGTCGTCGAAGCGCTTTTCGGGCTCGGGGATGCCGACCTTCGCCATGATGTCGAGGGTCCTGGCCTTGGCCTCCTCCTGCGAGACCTTCTGGTGCTTGAGGATGACGGTCATGATCTGCTTTCCGATGGTGATGACCGGGTTGAGCGAGGTCATGGGATCCTGGAAGACGGTCGCGATCCTGCGGCCCCTTATGAGCATCCAGTCCTCGGCGCGCTTGATCTTGGCGCAGTCGACGATGGCGTAGCCGTGCAGGGTCTCGGTCTCCTCGTCATAGCTCCTGTACTCGACGCGGAAGGTCGCCGCGTCGAAGATCCTGTTCCTGACGGCGGGGTCGTTCAGGTCGAGCCCCGTCCTGCAGGCAGCCTCGAAGGCCTTGTCGAGGGCCTTGACGAATTTCTTCTTCTCCCTGTCGCTGTAACGGCCTATGGAGAGGACTATCTCCTTGGCTATGATGTCGTTTCTGGCGATAGTCTCGTCCGAGAGACCCTCGGGATTGGCTTCGCTGTCGGGGACGGAGACGAGGCGCTCGCTCTCGGCGAGCATCGACGCGAGCTCCGCCTGATCTCTGGAAGCCCGCTCGCTGTCTGCCCTGTAGCTCTCCTCGCGCTGCTTCCTGACGCTCTCCATCTCGGCGCTCACGGAGTCCTTCTCGGAGCTGAGAGCGGCGATCTTCTCGTTCACTTTGGCGAGCTCAGCCTGGTCCTCGGCGTTCTTCCTGTCGAGGGTCTGAGTGTAGTTGTTAAGGTCCACAATGCGGTCGGAGATCCTCTTGAGCTCGGCGCTGTAGGCTGCCTCCTCGTCGAGGCTGAGGGTCTGAGCCCTCGTTATCTCTTCCTTCCTGGCCAGGTACTCGTTGTACTTCGCGGCTCCGCGCTCGAGCCTTGAATGCCTGTTGACCATGGCGAACATCTCTTCCAGGAGCTTGCGGTTCTCCGGGGTGAGCTTCACATCGGTCTTCGAGATATCGTCATCTGAAAATATTATAGTTCCGTTCGATATGAAACCGTTGGAGTCGAGCATGCCCGCGAAGGTCTTGGTGAGCACGGACTTGCCGGAACCGGACTCGCCGACTATGGCCAGCGACTCGTGCTCGTAGATGTCCAGCGAGACGCGGCGTATGGCGGTCAGCACCCTTCCGCGCACGTTGAACTTGACCTCGACGTCTCTGAGCGACATCAGCACTCTTCTTTCTTCTGACATCTTCGGCCTCCTTTACATATGCGTCCTCGGGTCGGAGGCGTCAGCCAGGTTCTGACCGAGAACGTAGAGTATGATCGAGATGAGCGACGCGATCGCGACCGGCGACCAGAACGCCCAGGGGAAGGTGATGAACGAGGTCTGAGCCTCCTGTATCATCCTTCCGAGCGAGGCGACGTTCGCGGAGAGCCCGACGCCTATGTAGGAGAGGAAGACCTCCATGCCTATGTAGGACGGGAGCTCGGTGGCGAGCAGGGTCACTATGACCGAGGTGAGGAACGGCAGGATGTTCTTGTTAACGATCCTGAGGGTCGGGGTGCCGAGGCACCTGGAGGCGAGCGAGTACTCGCGGTCCCTTATGATCATCACCTGCGTCCTGAAGAAGTAGGCTATGCTTATCCAGCCGGTCACGGTCAGGGCGAAGACGAAGCTCCAGAAGCCCGAGCCTATGACATAGACCAGAACGGTGATCAGCAGTATGTAGGGCACGTTCGCGATGATGTTGTAGACCACGAGCATGAACTGATCCACCCTCTTTGAGTAGCCCCAGAGAGCTCCCGCGATAATGCCCACGGTCATGTTGATCGCTGCGCAGATCATGGCGAGCATCAGAGAGGTCCTCGCGGATGCCCATATGCCGTAGAATATAGAGTTGCCCTGGGAGCCCGTTCCCAGGATCCACTTGAGCGGATGGCCGTCGCCGCTGAAATAGGCCATGGCCTTGGCGGGACTGAGATTGAAGGTCGCCGCCTTCGTGACGTTCTCGTTGGGATCGTAGGGGCAGATGAGCGGGATCACGAACGAGCAGATCAGAAGCAGCGCGAAGAGTCCCAGCAGGAACCAGTTGCTCTTCTTCTTGAAGAAGACGCGGAATACCGATCTCCAGTAGGAATATCTCGGGGCTATGATCTTTTCGGATTCTATCGTATCGCTGTCTATGAAGCTGAAGAGCTCATCGGCAGACAGCATGTCTTTTCTTTCTTCGTTCATGTCATCTGCCTGCCTTCTCTTCGAATGAGATGCGCGGATCGACCTTCGCCATGAGCAGGTCGCCGAGTATCAGGGATATAACGGAGAGCGAGGTGTAGAACACGGTGCAGGCGATGATTATGCCGTTGTCGTGGCTGTTGATCGCGTTGGTGAGCAGGCTTCCTACTCCCGGCACCGCGTATACCCTCTCGGTGATGATCGCCCCGGTGAGGCAGCCGAGCACGCTGGCGGGGATGCCGTGGACTATGGGGATCGCCGCGTTCCTGGATATGTGCTGGCGGAAGATCTCCTGCTCGGAGAGTCCCTCGGCCCTGGCGAACTTGACGTAGTCGGAGTTCATCTGGTCGATCATGTAGCGCCTCATCCACTTCATGAGGCTGAGGGTCTGCGGGATAGCCAGGGATATGGTCGGCAGTATGTAGGCGAGAGCCATTACCTTTGCGGTCGCGAACTTGTAGGGCAGCCCGAAGAGCCTGGTCCCGGCCGCCGCGAAGAGGAAGATGTAGGCGAGCGAGGGCACGGCCATGAAGAATATGATGGCGCCCATGCCCAGCTTGTCTATCCAGCTGTCCTTGCGCCTCGCCACGAGTATCCCCAGCAGCAGGCCCAGGATGTAGGCGAGCACGGTAGCGATCAGGCCTATGACGAAGGAGTTCTCGAGCATCGAGAGCCCTCCGTGCCTGAAGGTCGCTACCGTATACTTGTCGGGATAGTTGAGCTTCTCGTCGGCTGTGAGCTCGGAGTAGTTCCAGGTGAGGCTGTGGAAATCGATCGCGGTATCCGCGTACTCGTCCGTGCCGAGCTTGGCGGGGAACTGCTGGCTTGTGACCTTCATGTTGCCCCTGGGCTGGTTGATGACCGAGACGATCTGCTGCCCGCGGAACCTGGTGTACGACACGCCCAGGTTGAGGTGGAACTTGTTCTGATGGATGAATGGGAAGCGGCTGTCGAAGTAGAGCTGGTACTTGTGGTTGGTACCCATGCCCACGCGGGCGTAGAAGCCGCTGTAAGGATCCTTCTCCCAGCGCACGTAGCGCTCGGTGATTGTGGGATCCTGCACGTCGTTCACGGTCTCGACCGTGACGAGGCCCTTGAGATAGTCCCCGAGCCTCGCGAGCATGCTCCTCTCGCGCACGGCGAGGAGATAGCCGCTTCCGCCCGGCTTGGGGCTTCCGTTCTGGAAGAGTATGGGCTTCAGGTACTGGATCTCATAGCCGTCAGCCGTGTATTTCTCGATAAACTCCTTGACCGAGGCGTTCTTTTCGTACTTGGCAGGATCCTGAATGACCGCCCTGTCCGCCTTGAAGGAGGGATCTTCGGTGTAATTGGGGACGTCCGCGTACTTCTGAGCCAGGAAGCTCGTGAAGTTGGACATGTCGACGTAGCCGTACTTCTGGTACTGGGAGTACTCGTAGTAAGTGCGGTCGTTGTTGCTTCGCTTGTTCCAGGTGTCGTCCGTCTGGAAAATGACGGATCTCTCTATGAGTGAATAGACCAGGACCATGACGGTCAGGACCACCACCAGGAGAGAGAAGACCGAGAAAGCGATCCTTTTGGCAAGATACTTTTTCATCTCTCGTCGCTCGTAAATACGTCAATATCGGAGGACGCTTTCAGGGGCGTCCTCCGATAGATGATCAGAAAATCCGATGGGGGTTCTAGAAGAGTCCGATAACCTTGGTCATGTAGCCCGCGCCGTTGCCGAGGAAGGTATCCAGGTAGGTGCAGGGATCGCCGAAGTCCGGGCCCCAGCCGGAGCCGTAGAAGAGGTCGAAGTTGCCGGCCTCTCCGGTGGTGGCTCTGTAGCCGGAAGCGTAGTAGTCCTCGGAGGTGGTGGCCTCGACGAGGTTGATGGTGACGTTGTCAGCGCCGAGGCAGTCCTCGATGACCTGCTTTACGGCCTGAGCCTGAGCGGTATTGACCTTGGCGGCGGAGTAGTAGACGACGTCGATACAGATCGGGAAGCTGACGCTGTCTCCGAGCTCGCTCTTGGCGGCGTCGAGATAGGACTTGGCAGCCTCGGGGTTGTACCAGCCGTTGACTCCGTCAGCGACGGTGATGCCGGCGCCGACAAGGTCGACGTAGTACTGCACCATCTCGCCGTAGAGAGTTCCCGCGGGGAAGGTGTGGCCGTTGGCATCGGTAACGTCCTTGGAGAGCTGTACGAACTCGGGGTGAGTGTACATGTTCCTCAGGTTGGTGGTGGCGAGGTCCTCGCCTCTGGATACCGCGTTGTAGGCGGCCTTGTCGAAGGCGGAGACGATGGCCTTTCTGAAGTTCTTGTTGTTCAGAGCGGTGTTGGTGTCGATCTTCTGCTGCTCGGTCTTCGGGGAGGCGACGGTGCCGCCCTCGAGGGCGTAGGTACCTCTGTTGAGATTGAGTCCGCCGAAGTAGGTGGTCGAGGTGGTGTCGGAGATGTAGGCGTACTTGTCGAAGTTGCCGTCGCTCTTAGCCATGTCGAGAGTACCGGAGGACTGGCTCAGAGCGCAGCCCGCGTACACTCCCTTGACAGTGTCGTTGTAGAACTGAGTCGGGTTCTCGCCGGCGTCGTAGATCCAGGTGATGGAGTCGAGCTTGACGCTCTCCGGAGCGTAGTATCCGGGGTTCTTCACGACCTTGATCTCGGACTGGTCGACGAGCTTCTGGAGCAGGAACGCGCCGTTGTATACCTGGGAGGATACGTCGGTGTTCTTGCCGAAGGTGTAGGTATCGGTGTTGGCGGAAGCCTCGGCATAAGCCTCTCTTCCGAACACTCCGCCTCTGGACTCGTAGAAGCTCTTGCAGAGCGGGTTGAAGCAGGAGTAGGTCAGCATGGTCATGAAGTAAGAGGTCGGCTGCTCGAGGGTGATCTCGAGGGTCGTCTCGTCGACGGCCTTGTAGCCCACTTCATCCCAGCTGCCGCCGTTGTAGAGGTAGTCTCCGGCGCCCTTTACGACTCCGTCGACCAGCCACTCGAGACCGGCCTCGGCGTCGAGCATGTGCTGGAAGCCGGCGCAGAAGTCCTCAGCGGTGACCTTGGCGTACTGAGTTCCCTCGGAGGTGAACCAGTAGGCGTCGTCTCTGAGGTGGAAGGTATAGGTGAGTCCGTCCTCGGAGACATCCCAGCTCTTGGCGAGCGCGGGGATCATCTGTCCGAGGTTGTTGTACTCGACCAGGTTGTCGATGCAGTTGACCAGGATCTCAGTATCGGACTGAGAAGAGGTGTTCAGAGAGTCGAGGGTCACGGGGGTGGTAGCGAAGCTGTAGGTGTAGTCCTTCAGCAGGTTGTGGCCCTTGGAGGTCAGATAGGCTGCCGGGTCATACTCGGCCTCGCCCTTGACCGCGGCTTCCCACATGGCCTTGAGGTCCGCGCGCTCCTCCTTGGTGATGAGGTCCTCGCTGACGATCATGCCCTTCCAGCGGTCGTCGTCGTTGCCCCAGTTCACGTACGGGGTGCTCCTGTAAGCGATCCTGCTGATGGTATAGGCTCCTCCCTGGGTGGTGGTGGGAAGGAATACAGCGGAATCGAGCAGAGCGGCCTCGGCCTGAGCGTAGAGGACGAATCTCTCATCGTCGTCCGCAGCTTCCTTGGCTGCCTTCATGAGGCTTTCATAGTCGCCGAGAGTCGCCTGATAGACGGTCTCATCGTCGCCGCGTTCGTACTTGACTTCGACCGGAGCTTCTTCCTTCTTGCCGCAGGCGGCGAGGGAAAGAACCATGGTCAGAGCAAGCGCTACGCAAAAGAATTTCTTGAATGTTTGCATAATATATGCTCCTCCTATCATATATTTTTCGATTATATTTACTAAAAATCGCTTTGTAAAGCGATTTTTTATCGGTATCTTTGATATTAAGAGCATATATTTATATGTTTTTAGATATCTTGTGTGGTTTAACTCATGATTTTCCGCTTTCTTTTGTTCTATTTATGCAAAATCGCTAAAACACCGGTTCAAAGCTCGCTGGCTCAGGAGATATTTCTGCCGCGCGTGTGTAATTTGTGCAACTTAACTATATTTATAGCATATAGATGTCGCTTTTCAATATTATATCGTTATGTGTTGTTGCACCCTAACTATACTTTCGCAAAACGCTTGTGTATATTTATGCAAAAAGCCGGAGCCGCCAAAGCGGCTCCGGCCGGTCTTTGTTCAGTTTCGACAACGGCGCCCGGCTCTACTCCACCGGGTTGAATAGAACTCCTATGCCCTCAATGTAGCATGTGACGCTGTCGCCGCTCTTCAGGAACACGGGATCCTTCATGCCCATGATCACGCCCTTGGGCGTACCGGTCGCGATCACGGTGCCGGCCTCGAGCGTCATGCCGCGGGAGAGCGTGCACACGATCTCCTCGATCCCGTGGATCAGCATGCGCGTGTTGCTGTCCTGGCGGAGCTCGCCGTTGACCCAGGTCTTGATGTCCAGGGCGGGCGGCCAGGCGATCTCGTCGGCGGTCACGATGCAGGGCCCCATGGGCGAGAAGCCGTCGAGGCTCTTGCCGAAGTACCACTGCTTGTGCGAGGTCTGAAGATTCCTCGCAGATACGTC
>JAEENW010000178.1 GCA_016283945.1 Bacillota bacterium | reverse complement strand
TCTTGGAATAGTTGGTGAGGCGGCTCTGGTTGTAGGTGCCGTCGTACACCTCGAAGCTGCCTCCGTCGCCCTGCTCCTTGTCGAAGTAGGCGTAGTTCCTGACGCTGTCGTAGACGAGGCCGCCCTTTCCATCGTCGGAGAAGAGCCTGTCCACGTCGGAGAAGACCTGCTTGGCTCCCGGGATCTCATCCTCGCCGAAGAGGACCTCGAGGCTGCTCCCGCCGAACTCGGTGAGCACGGGGTAGCCGTCCTCGTCGGCCTCGGGGGCGACTATGCCCTGCTTGGCCGTGAAGTCCTCGCTCAGCTCGTTGGCCGCGGTGCCGTCCTCGTCGGAGCCCGGCTCGCCCCTGAAGAACTTCAGGTCGGAGACCGCGTTGATGCCCTTGAGCCTGATGTCTCCGGGAGCCGCCGCGCCGCCCATATCCTGCACCGCGGAAGCTCCTACGGCGTAGTCGTAAAGGTTGATCTTGAAGCCGCTCTCGACGGTCTTTACCTTGCGCGGGGCCTTCGCAGAGGGCTTTCTGACCATGTCGATCTCAAGCCCGTACTGCGGATGCCCGTTGGGGCTGAGGTTGTCGTATGTGCCGGTCTCGGGGTCGTAGCTCGAGTGCAGCCTGACCTTCACCTCGCCGCCCTCGACGTTGGTGACTATGAGATCGTTGTTCTCGTCGACCAGCAGCGTCAGGTAGAGGGTCTCGAAGTCCGGGTTGAACTGGCCCATGGTCTGCACGTAGATGTCGTTCCACGCGAAGGCGTTGGTGCTGCCGTGCATTCCGGCGTTCATCGCCGCGTCGTAGCGGTAGTCGGGCTGATCGGACTTGAGCATTATGACGATGACCGCAATCTGGTTGAGGATCTCGTCGGGGATGAGATAGCGCCTGCCGCTGTCGTCCCTGGTGTAGATGTAGATATCCTCCCTCGCAGGATCGTCGTCGTTCAGGTAGAGGTCCCAGATGACGTGCTCGCCGCAGAGCTCGCAGACTCCGTCCCTGTAGACGTGCGGGGTCCCCTCGTGGGGGATGACGTACGGCTCGGGGAAGAATATGTCCGCGTAGGGATCGTCAGCGGGATCCGCGTTGGGATCGTATGGATCCGGCGCGGGCTCGGACGCGGGAACGCCCTCCTCCGCGTATGCGGTGGAGAACGCGCTCAGAGCGGGACTCAGGCTTCCGAGCACCATTCCCAGCACGACGAGCAGGCTCGCGGCCGCTCTCAATAGCTTGTGTGTTTTTCTGATCTTCATGGATTTGCCTCTTTGGAAAGCGTTTTATATATCTGCCGCGTAGCCTGATCCTAGAGCGTGTCTATGATCCCGGCCACGTACCTCGCGAGCTTCGTCAGGTCTCCCGCGGTGACGGCGCTGTCCGCGTTGACGTCCGCGTTGAGCAGGGCCTGCTCGTCTGTGATCAGGGCTATACCTGAGACGTGCCTGGCTAGAGCCGTAAGATCCCTGGAGTCCACAAGCCCGTCGAGGTTCACGTCGCCGAGGAGGGGCTCTCCGGGCTGAGGCTCGTCCTTTTTGAGGACATTGACCGTCATGACCAGATCCTCGGCCGGGATGAAGCCGTAGACCGTTCCGCTCGCCTCCCTGCCGCCGAAGGCCGCGCTGAGCTCAGACGCTACGAGGTATTCCTCTGCCTCGTAGTCTCCGAGCAGGACATCGACCGTCCTCTCGCCCGGAGTGAGGTCTGAAGTGTCGAAGTCGATGGTGAAGTCGCCCTCGCCGAGCTCAGTCCCGTCCACAGTGATCTTCACGAAGGAGGGATCGGGCGCCTCTCCGGCTGTGACCTCCTGATCAGGAGCCTCGAAGGTGATGACCGAGGGAAGCGGGCGCACGTCGCCCGGGAACCAGTTGGCGCCGTTCTTGTACGCGCTCAGGTTCGGGCCGCCCTCCGTGTAGAGCCTGTATACCGCGAAGCCATCCAGAGCGTAGGTGGATTTCTTCGTGTAATATCCGCAGACGTGGTATGTCTCGATCTCGGGATCGCCTGTGAGCACTATCCTGAAGCGCTGCTCGCCGTCTCCCTGTTTTCCGAAGGCCTCATCCTCGATGAGCTCGAGCCCGCGGGGGAGATACACTGTGAGGTCGTCTCCCGCGTTCTTGAAGGAGGCCCAGCCCACGGTCTTAACGCTGTCCGGTATCGCGATCTGCCTGAGCGCGGTGCAGCCCTCGAAGCAGTAGGCGGGGATCAGCTCGACGCCGTCCTCCACGACCGCCTTTTCGAGCTTCTCGTTGAAGCCGAAGACGTAGTTTCCGTACGTAACGTCCTTCATTATGACCGCTTCCTCAAGATCGCAGCCCTTGAAGGCACCGTCGCCTACAGTCTCGAGCGAGTCCGGATCTGCAAGGACGATCGACGAGAGCTTTGTGTCGGCGAAGCA
>JAEENW010000177.1 GCA_016283945.1 Bacillota bacterium | reverse complement strand
TGCTCTCCACCATGATGGATAAGTACGAGGGCGTCGTCATCGCTGGCGCCGGCAACGGCTCCTCCTCCACCCTCTGGTCCAACCTCGTAAAGGAGAGGATCGACGGCGGAGATGAGACCATCGTCGTAAGGACCGGCCGCATGGACAACGGCATCGTCACCGACAACGCCAACTACATGCAGTCTATCGCGGGCAACAACCTCAACCCGCAGAAGGCCCGCATCCTGCTGGTCCTCGCCCTGACCCTCACCAAGGACAGGGAGACCATCCGTCAGTACTTCGCCGAATACTAGAGATGAGCAGAGAAAGGAGAGCGAAAGATGTTTAAAAGATTTTTAGCCATTATGCTTTGCCTGGTGCTCGTCCTCGGACTCGGCGCCTGCGGAGAGAAGAAAGAAGAACCGGCCCCCGCGGCTGAGCCCGCTCCGGCCGAAGAGACCGAAGAACTGAAGACCGTAGTCATCCTCGGCACCGGCGGAACCATCGCCGGCTCCGGCACCGCGGGCAAGACCCAGGGCTACACCGCAGGCTCCATCGACATCCAGAGCCTGATCGACGGCGTCCCCGGCCTCGACACCCTCGCGAACCTCCAGGGTGAGCAGGTCCTCAACACCGCCAGCGACAACGTCACCGCCAAGGATTGGATCGTTCTCGCCAAGAGGATCAACGAGCTCGCCAAGGACGACAACATCGCCGGCTTCGTCATCACTCACGGAACCGACACCCTCGAGGAGACCGCTTACTTCCTCGACCTGACCGTCAAGACCGACAAGCCGGTCATCTGCGTAGGAGCCATGAGGCCCGCCACCGCCACCAGCGCTGACGGCCCGATGAACCTCTACCAGTCCGTAGCCCTCGCCAGGACTCCGGAGGCCAGGGGCAAGGGAGTCATGATCGTCTTCTCCGACGGCATCTACGCCGCCAGAGAGGTCACCAAGGTCACGACCTACAAGACCGACGCCTTCAACGGCAGGGACTTCGGCGCCCTCGGCTACATGGTCGACGACAAGGCCTACTTCTATAACACCAGCGCCAAGAAGCACACCGTCGACACTCCGTTCGACGTCTCCGAGCTCGAGGATCTCCCGAAGGTCGGAGTAGCCTACTTCCACATCGACGCTGAGCCCGAGATGCTCCAGTACTATCTGGACAACTATGAGGGCGTGGTAGTAGCGGGCGCCGGCAACGGCTCCTCTTCCACCCTCTGGTCCAACCTCGTCAAGGATACCGTCGACGGCGGCAGCGAGGTCGTGGTAGTCAGAGCCGGCCGCATGGACAACGGCATCGTCACCGACAACGCCAACTACATGCAGTCCATCGCAGCCAACAACCTCAACCCGCAGAAGGCCCGCATCCTGCTCGCCCTTGCTCTGACCCAGACCAAGGACAGAGAGCAGATCCGCGAGTACTTCGCCGAGTACTAGAGGAAGGAAGGTTCCAAGCAGCGGGCATGCTGACTGTTCAGCCTGAGCCCCGCGGCGCGAGAGCCGCCTGACAAAGCTTTTACCTATTTCAATACTTTTCCCGGAGCGGCCCCCTGTTCGAGGGGGTCGTTCCGGTTTTTGAAGTGAGGGGCAGGGCGGCGTTTCAGGGTTGCCGCAATCTCCCAGCATCGCGCCGCACGTGCCGGCGTCAGGGCTGTCGATGAGCATATTTTTCGGGAAATCTCACCAAAATGGGTCAAATCCGCGGGCTTTAGGCATATAATAGTCATGAATAAACCACAGCTGTCTGAGGGGAACTGCCATGGATAAGGTATCAGGAAAGACTTTCGCAAACTGCTGGTTCAACGACATCAGGGAGATCGTCACGTTGAAGGACATGCTCGCGGGAAGCGCCGAGCTCTTCGACGGCGATCCCGCGTTCTGGGTGAAGAAGGAGAAGGGAGCTCCATACGCCCCTGTAAGCTATAAGCTGCTGCAGCGCGACGTGAACGCCCTCGGCACCAGGCTCATGAGCATGGGCATAGGAGGCGGCAGGGCGGCCGTGATGGGCCAGAGCTGCTACGAGTGGATAGTCAGCTACCTCGCCGTGATCAACAGCTCGGGAGTCGTCGTTCCCATAGACAAGGAGCTCTCGGGTCCTGAGATCGGCAATCTCATGAAGGCGGGAGAGGTGGACACCATATTCTGCACCTCCGCCGAATGCAGGAAGCTCAAGGGGCTAGCCGAGGTCAGGCGCCTGATCGTAATGGATTTCTACGGCGACCGCACCGACATAAACGAGGAGATACATCCCCGCGAGTTCGCCGCGGACAAGTACAGGAGCCTCGTCGCCGACGGCGGGAGAGACGCGGAGGAGATCGAGGTCTATTCCTGGAGCGCTCTGCTCGCCGAGGGAGAAAAGCTCCTGGACGAAGGTGACAGCTCCTTCACGTCAGTTGAGATCGACCCCGACAGGATGGCCGTCATACTCTTCACATCGGGCACGACCTCCAATCCCAAGGGCGTCATGCTCAGCCACCGCAACATCACCTCGAACATAATGGATGTCTGCCGCATCTGCTACGTCAGGCGGGACGACAAGACGCTCTCCATACTTCCCATACACCACACCTACGAGTGCACCCTCGGCATGCTCCTGGTCATCTACAGGGGCGCGAGCACAGCGTTCTCCGAGGGCATGAAGTACATCAGCCAGAACATGGCCGAGGCGCAGAACACCTTCATAATAGCCGTTCCCAGGGTGCTCGAGATGGTCTACGACCGCATCAGGAAGGGCGTCGCCAAGAGCGGCAAGGAGAAGCTCTTCGAGCGCATGATGAGCGCGAACAGGTGGCTCAGGAAGCGCGGAGTCAACGTCAGCAGGAAGCTCTTCTCGTCCGTGATCGGGCAGCTCGGCGGGAAGCTCCGCGTCATCATAACCGGCGCCGCGGCGCTCGATCCCAAGCTCATCAGGTTCTACGAGGACCTCGGGATAACCGTGCTCCAGGGCTACGGTATGACCGAGTGCACGCCTCTCATCTCCGGAACACCCGAGACCCAGGCGGCCGAGCGCTACCGCAAGGCCGGCTCCGTCGGCACCGTGGTCGACGCGGGCGAGGTCAGGATCATAGACCAGGACGACAGCGGTATAGGCGAGATACTCTTCAGGGGGCCGAACGTCATGCTCGGCTACTACAACATGCCCGAGGAGACCGCGAAGACCATAGAGCCGGACGGCTTCATGCACACCGGAGACCTCGGCTTCCTGGACAAGGACGGCTGGCTCTACCTGACCGGCCGCAAGAAGAACATGATAGTCACGACCACGGGCGAGAATGTCTACCCGGAGGAGATAGAGGACGTCATCATAGGCGATCCCTGCATCAAGGAGTGCATGGTCTTCCCGCACAAGAGGGACGGAGAGGAGATCGTAGCGATCCAGATCCTCCCGGAGACCTCCGAGGTCGCCGGCATGCTCGGCCACGAGCCCTCGGAGGAGGAGCTCGACAGCTTCTTCAAGAAGCTCGTCAGGGAGTTCAACGAGACCCTGCCGCAGTACAAGCGCATCAGGGGCGTCTTCGTCAGGAGGAATCCCTTCACTTCGACCACGACGCTGAAGATACGCCGCCAGGAGAACCCGCTGACTGAGGCTGACATAATAGGGTACAAGGCGCCGGAGCTGTGAGGCGCAGCCGGGGCTGATGATCCCCGGGGCGGGTGACGCGAGGAGGGGCATCCCCGCGTCCGAGAAGCGCCTGCACCGCAGGACGTGGGGATACCGAGCGGCAGGACCCGCTCGCGCATCTCTCGCTCTTAGTGAAACGCTCCGCGCTCCCAACGCAGACACGCTCCCGCTGCCGGGGCCCCTCCCAGCGGTTCTAAGCTCCGTCTTCGTTGCTTCGCAACTCGCCGATCGCTAAGAACCGGGTTCCCCGAGCGTCTGCTTTTGGCAGTGCGGAGCTCCCATCGACCGGCGCTGTGGATGTCCGCCTCGGACGCCGCGGATGGCTCTCAAATAATGGGAGCGGATGGTGCAGGGATACCGAGCGGCAGGCCCGCTAACAGCCCTATGCGCGGGTGGCGCGGGCAGGCTGCGTCCGCGCATGAGGGCATTGCGAGCATCGCAGGTGGATCACGCCGAGCGAGCCGATGAACGCTTCAGGCGCGCCGGTCTTAGGCGCGGCGGGGCACTGTCTGACGGCGTTTTCCTGACCGAGGAAAACGCCTAGTTTGCCCCGCGGTCCTGAAGCTTCCGGCGAGCGAGGCGATGATCTCATCCGATGCGAAGCACTCTGCCCGAACAGCGGATGCAGCCCGTTCGCGAATCATTTCACGGTACACTCATCCGCCGCATGTTCAGCACGGGATCGGCCCTAGCCTCTTCATGAAAAGACCGCGCCCTGCCCTCGCGGACAGAACGCGGTCGATCAAGCATATACGGTATATTTGCTAGAAGCCTGGGAGAACCGATCCTCAGCGCTCCTCGCGGAAGTAAGCCCTTCCGAGGCTGGCGGGAGGCTGGTTCTCGCGCTTCTGGCGCATCGAAACGATGATCAGCACCACGGTCGTCACCATGTACTGAACGACC
>JAEENW010000176.1 GCA_016283945.1 Bacillota bacterium | reverse complement strand
CTCGAGGCCTACCTCAACACCATCTATCTGGGCTACAACTCCAACGGCGTAGCCGCTGCCGCCCAGTCCTACTTCTCAAAGGACGTAAAGGACCTCGGCCTGGTGGAGAGCGCCATTCTCGCGAGCCTGCCGCAGAGCCCGAACAACTACGCCCCGATCAAGCGCATCGCGACCGATCAGATAGACGATCCCGAAAAGTATGACATCATAGCCAGCGACGATCAGTGGACCGTCGTATACAACGACGCCGGCGAGAGCCGTTTCAAGCTCGTTCTCAGGCTGATGCACGAGCAGGGCAAGATAGACGACGCCCAGTACAAGGCTGCCGTCAACGCCAAGTTCCGCAGCTTCATCAACCCGGGCGAGAGCATCATGAGCTCCTACACTTCGAGCTACTTCGCTGATTACGTCGTGGCTGAGGTGCTCGACGACATGCAGACCTATCTCGGCATGACCGAGGACGAGGCCCGCAATTACCTCTACAACAACGGCCTCATCATCAACAGCACCCTCGACAAGCGCATCCAGGACATCATGGAGAACGCTTACTCGGACCTCGACAACTTCCCCGCTGTCGGCAGCTACGACAAGGACAAGGAAGGCAACATCCTCGACGAGAAGGGCAACATACTGCTCTACAACATGGCGACCCTGTTCGGGGAGCCCGAAGAGGAGAGCGAAAAGACCTGGGGCGACTTCACCCTGCGCGAAGACGAGTTCGAGTGGAGGAGCAACGGAGACCTCAAGCTCTTCGGAGGAAAGAGGCTTAACTTCTATAAGACCAGCGTCCAGGGCAACGTAGATTACAGCATCGAGTTCAAGAACATGTTCGAGACCGGCGAGTCGGAAGAGGGCAAGAAGCTTCTCTTCAGCCGCTCGGGCGGCGTCTGGAACATCGCGGCCGAATACAAGGACCGCGACGACAACGGAGACCTCACCATCAAGGCGAAGTACTTCAAGGATAAGCCCGAGGCCTTCACCAAGAACGACGACGGGACCCTCACTCTCAGCAACAGATATTTCAGCCTGCGCCAGCAGGTGCTGCAGCCCCAGTCGGCCATGGTCATCGAAGACTTCAAGACCGGCCAGATCCTCGGCATGATAGGCGGCCGCGGCATCGAGGGCAAGCTCCTCTACAACCGCGCGACTTCGCCGCGCCAGCCGGGATCCTCTATAAAGCCTCTGGCGGTCTATTCCGTCGCGCTTGAAGAGGGCTACCTCGGCATGGGCAACTTCACCGCCGCGACTCCTATCGACGACGCGCCGATAAGCCTTTCGCACAGCCCGTGGCCGAAGAACTGGTACTCAGGCTACAAGGGCATGACCAACCTGCGCAACGCAGTGGAGCAGTCCATCAACGCCTGCGCTGTCAACCTCTACATGCAGCTCGACCAGAACATGTGCGTGCAGTTCCTGCAGAACATGGGCGTCACGACTCTCGTGACCTCGGGCAGCGTCAACGACCTCAACGCTTCGGCTCTCGCCCTCGGCGGCATGACCCGCGGCATCTCGCCTCTGCAGATGGCTGCTGCCTACGCCACCTTCGGCAACGACGGCATCTACACCGAGCCGAGCTCATATACCACTGTTACCAACAAGAAGGGCGAGGTACTGCTCGAGAAGAACGCCGAAAAGACCCAGGTAATGGATCTTGAAGTCGCTTCGCTGATGCTCGACATCCTTCATTCCACGTTCACCAGGGGCCTCGGCTCCGGCGCAAGGCTCAAGAGCCAGCCGTCCGCAGGCAAGACAGGTACCACCTCCGACAGGTACGATATCTGGTTCTGCGGCCTCACGCCGCAGGTGTCCGCGGCAGTCTGGATAGGCAACGACGTCAATATCTCTCTGAACACAGGTTCCGGCGCGGCAAGCTCGCTCTGGGCCAAGGTCATGGAGGACGTAGGCGCCCTCTACGAGCGCGGCGAGTTCGAGCTCAAGGGCAACTTCGTCACGGCGACCGTCGACAGGCATTCGGGCAAGGCTCTTTCGGACCTCAGCAATTTCAACGGAATGAACTGCTCGCTCAGCGAGATCTTCATAGCGGGCACGGTACCCGCGGGCTCTGACGATTCGCACGCAGTCGCTACGGTATGCGCGCAGACCGGCTATCTCGCGACCCCGTTCTGCCCGAGCACTCTGAACAAGGTCTTCACCGTAAGGCCCGGCGGAATGTCCTGGGAGAGGATGATAGCCGATTACCAGTTCAGGAACCAGAAGGTCGAGAACATACCCGACGCGATCTACGACCTGCCCGAGTATTACTGCCCGCTGCATAACCCGAGCCCTGACATTTACCCGGTGAGCCCGCTCGGACGCGATCAGGCAGCCTATAACCCGAACGACGTCAAGCCGCCCGAAGAGTACATACTCGATGAGTTCGGCAACCCGATACTTGACGAGAACGGCAACCCGATAGTCAGCGGTTCCGCGATCGATATACCGGGCGTAGTTACCGGCGGAGCGATAGATCCGATGTATCTTGACCCGCTCTATACCGATCCTGAGACCGTAGGAGGCGGAGGGACTGATAACCCGCCTGACGGAGG
>JAEENW010000175.1 GCA_016283945.1 Bacillota bacterium | reverse complement strand
GCTGCTCGGCTCCGCCGGTGATGGTCCCGGAGAGACCGCTGCTGGCTCCGGACTGGAGCAGTACGCCCGCGATAATCCCGATGGAAGCGATGGCGAGAAGTATCATCAAGAAAGTCTTCACTTTGTATTCCTCCTGAAAAATAATAGCTTAAAGATATTAGCATATTATTCTTCCTTGCGCAAGGAAAATTTTCTCGCTATCAGATCCCTGAGCTCCATGTAGTACTCGAGCAGAGCCGCCGCGAGCAGGACGGCGCCGATTATGTCGGTGAGCCAGTGAACTCCGGATAGCAGCCTCGAGGCCACGCAGAGCGCGGCGAGCAGGAGGCAGACTATGCCGGTGAAGGACAGCCCCCTCTTGTTCGAGAACCTCTGCCTCTGTACCGCCGCGGAGATGAAGACCACCAGCGCTAGCAGCGTGTGAGATGAGGGATACGAGGGCTCCAGGACGCCTTCCATCAGGACCGGCCTGTAGTTGATAGGAACGTGGTCGAAGATGAAGTACAGGGCCAGCGTGACCGCGTAGAGGCAGCCGAGCGCGAGTATGCCCGGATCGACCGCCTTCAGGCTCTTCCCCTTGATGAGCTGCCAGAGCCCCTGCAGGGCGAAGCCCGCGCAGACGAGCAGGGCCGCGTAGCCTATGCCCTCGGCCGCGCCGTACCAGGCCGCGTTGAACGGAAGGCTCTCCGCTGCCGCGCCGTTGACGCCGGCGAAGCCCACGGAGCTCCCCTCGGGGCCTATAGGCCTCACGTCCACGAACCTCACGAGCGCCGTGAACAATATGAATATGATCAGGAGGATATTGCCTATCCTCCTGTCAAAACCGCTTTTTGAATGCCTTCCCGCCATGACTACTTCAGGTTGTAGAAGGCCTTCTTGCCGGCGTACTGGGCGGAATCGCCGAGGATGTCCTCGAGCCTGAGCAGCTGGTTGTACTTCGCGATTCGGTCAGTCCTGCTCAGAGATCCAGTCTTGATCTGGCCGGCGTTGACTCCGACTACGATGTCGGCGATGGTGGTGTCCTCGGTCTCGCCGGATCTGTGGGAGACGACGGCGGTGTAGCCGGCCCTCTTGGCCATCTCGATGGCGTCGAAGGTCTCGGTAAGGGTCCCGATCTGGTTGACCTTGATGAGGATGGAGTTGGCTACGCCCTTCTTGATGCCCTCCTCGAGGCGCTTGGTGTTGGTGACGAAGAGGTCGTCGCCGACGAGCTGCACCTTCTTGCCGAGAGCCTTGGTGAGCTTCTTCCAGCCGGCCCAGTCGTCCTCGGCCATGCCGTCCTCGATGGTGAGGATGGGATACCTGTCGCAGAGATCCTTGTAGAAGGCTACCATCTCGTCGGAGGTCATGTTCCTGCCCTCGCCCTCCATCTTGTAGAGAGCTTCCTCCGCGTCATAGAACTCGGAAGCGGCGACGTCAACGCCGAGGTAGATGTCCTTTCCGGGCTTGTAGCCGGCCTTGTTGATGGCCTCTACGATGAGGCTGAGAGCCTCCTCGTTGGTGCTGAGGCTGGGAGCGAAGCCGCCCTCGTCGCCTACGGCGGTGCTCAGCTTCTTGGTCTTGAGCAGGGCCTTGAGGTTGTGGAAGGTCTCTGCGCCCATCCTGAGCGCTTCCTTGAAGCTCTTGGCTCCTACGGGAAGGATCATGAACTCCTGGATGTCGAGGGTGTTGTCGGCGTGCTGTCCGCCGTTCATGATGTTCATCATGGGAACAGGGAGCACCTTGGCGTTTACGCCGCCCAGGTACTGGAAGAGCGGAAGCCCGCAGCTCTCAGCGGCGGCTCTGGCAACTGCCATGGAGACGCCGAGTATGGCGTTGGCTCCGAGGTTGCCCTTGTTCTCGGTCCCGTCGAGCTCGATGAGCAGGGAGTCGAGTCCGGGCTGATCCTCGGCGTCGAGTCCGACGATCTGCGGAGCGATGATGTTGTTGACGTTGTCGACGGCCTTGGTAACGCCCTTGCCCAGGTAGCGCTTCTTGTCTCCGTCTCTGAGCTCAACGGCCTCGTGGACGCCGGTGGAAGCTCCGGAGGGCACGATGGCCCTGCCCATGGTATTGTCATCGAGCCAGACCTCGACCTCTACGGTCGGGTTTCCTCTCGAGTCGAGCACTTCGCGCGCGTATACTTCTTCGATAACTGCCATGATGTATTCCTCCTAATAATTGACTATTCCAAAGAAAGACTCGGGCTTGAGGCTTGCTCCGCCCACGAGAGCGCCGTCGATGTCGTCCTGTCCGAGGAGCTCGGCGGCGTTGGCGGGCTTGACGCTTCCGCCGTACTGGATGAGCACGTTCTCGGCGTAATCGGCGCCCCTGCAGGCGGCGATGGTCGCCCTGATGTGGGCGCACATGTCCTGAGCCTGCTCCGCGGTAGCGGTCTTGCCAGTGCCGATAGCCCAGATGGGCTCATAGGCGACGACGATCTTCTCGGCCGCGGCTTCGCTCAGATGCTCGAAGACAGCCTCGACCTGTGTGCCGACGAAGCTGTATTCCTCGCCCGCCTCGCGGGTCTCGAGGCTCTCGCCGACGCAGAGTATGGCGGCGATGCCGAACTCGGCGAGCTTCTCGATCTTCTTCAGGCAGTCCTCATTGGTCTCGCCGAAGTAGCCTCTCCTCTCGGAGTGGCCGACTATGCAGTAGCTCACGCCGAGGTTCTTGAGCATGGACGCGGAGACCTCGCCGGTGTAGGCTCCCTCGTCCATGAAGTAGACGTTCTGAGCCGCGAGCTGGATGCCGGTGCCCTTGAGGCGCTCAGCCATGCGGGAGAGCTCCGTGAAGGGAGGCGCCACCGCTACGATCTTGTCAGCGGAGAACGAGGGGATCTCGCCGTCCCACTGGGGAGCGAACATCTTCCAGTTTCCGCAGATGAATTTCTTTCTCATTTTCTATTTGTCCTCCAGTACAGCTACTCCGGGAAGGACCTTGCCCTCGAGGAACTCGAGAGAGGCTCCGCCGCCGGTAGAGATGTGGGTGACCTTGTCCTCAAGGCCGAACTTCTTCATGGCAGCGGCGCTGTCTCCGCCGCCTACCACGGTCACGGCTCCGCTGGCCGCGAGGGCCTCGGCGACAGCCTTGGTGCCGTCAGCGAAAGCGTCGAACTCGAACACGCCCATGGGACCGTTCCAGACGACGGTGCCGGCCTTCTTCACGGCCTCGGTGTAGATCTCGATGGTCTTCGGACCGATGTCCATTCCCATCCAGCCCTCGGGCATGTTCTCGCTGTCCGCGAAAGCGGTCTCGCAGTCCGCGGCGAACTTGTCGCCGATCTTGCTGTCTACCGGGAGCAGCAGCTCTACGCCCTTTTCCTTAGCCTTTGCCCTGAGCTCGTTGGCGAGCCCGAGCTTGTCCTCCTCGCAGAGGGAGCTGCCGACGCCGAAGCCGGCGGCCTTGATGAAGGTGTAGGCCATGCCGCCTCCGATGATGACGGTGTCGGCCTTCTCGAGCAGATTCTCGATGACCCCGATCTTGTCGGAGACCTTGGAGCCTCCGAGTATGGCCACGAAGGGCCTCTTGGGATCGTCTACGGCCTCGCCGAGGAACTTGAGCTCCTTCTCGATGAGGAAGCCGCTCACGGCGGGGAGATAGTCGGCGA
>JAEENW010000174.1 GCA_016283945.1 Bacillota bacterium | reverse complement strand
CGACCCCGAGGAGCTGGACTTCGATCCGACGGGCTTCGTCATCGTTCCCGAGGACTACGAATGCGGCATTCAGCCCGGGGATTCCGACAGCTACCTTGTGAGCTTTAAAGAGGATGTGGTGGTTATTGACAGCGCGGACATGAACGAACACGCCTTGGTGCTCGCGGACCTCTTCGAGCACGTCAATCAGACCGAGCAGTTTATATTGGTAGGGGACACCGATCTGAGCAACGGCGATCTGACTGTCGCTACCGGCATGTTCACCGACGTGACCGGAGCCGGCCCGGCGAGCGCAGACTATCTCAGCTTCAGCGGGAACTGCCACGCGGTTTTCGCGGCGGCGCCGGTAAAAGACTGCTACTGGGGTCTGGTCGCCTACAAGCTGGACGTGAGCGGTCTGAGCGATACCGGAAGCCTCGTGATCTACGGCGACCCCGAAGCGCTGGACAGCCCGGTGTTTGATCCCGGTGACCACGTGTACTTCGACGTGTCCGGATCCCTGCTCATAGTCCCTCAGACGGAGGACGAGGAGCAGATCTTGCCGCCTCCCCTGCTGCCGGGCGACATGGACCTCGATGGCGAGGTCGACGCCGCGGACCTGACAGCTCTCGCCAGGATGATCGCGGGGATCGAGGTTCCCGATGACCCGCAGATACTCGCCGGCGCTGACGTGAACGGCGACGGCAATGTCGACGCCAAGGACCTCACCGCCCTCGCGAGGTTCGTCGCCGGCATAGTGGACGTGATAGAGCAGTACTCCTGAGCCGCGCAGGGCATCCTGCCGGCAGCCGCAGAACAAAACAGAGGCTCCCGCATACGGCGGGAGCCTCTTCATATTCTTTTGAGGGAAGCGTCAGCGCGGCAGCCTACTCGAAATCCCTCTGATAGATGACCTCGATCTTCTGCTCGGCGAGAGCTGCCTCTATGAGCGCCTCGCAGTCGAGCTTCGCCTCGGAGGCGAGGATCTTCTCGAGCCTGGGCTTGGTGACCGGGTGCCTGGGAAGGAACACGGTGCAGCAGTCCTCGTAGGGCTGGATGGAGACGTCGTAGGTGCCTATCTCGCGGGCGAGGTCCATGATCTGGGTCTTGTCCATCGCGATCAGCGGCCTCATGACGGGCATGCTCACGGCGGCGTCGGTCACGACCAGCGACTCGGCGGTCTGGCTGGCCACCTGTCCGAGGCTCTCGCCCGTGATGAGCATCATGCTCTCCTCCTCGCGCGCGACCCTCTCAGCTATCTTCATCATGAAGCGGCGCACGAGTATGGTGGTCTCCTCCTCGGGGCAGTGCTGGACGATCTGCTCCTGTATGGGCAGGAGGTTTATAGAATGCATCCTGATGCGCCCGCAATAGCCCGCGAGTATGGACGCGAGCTCCTTGACCTTCTCGTACGCCCTGTCGGAGGTGTAGGGGAAGGAGTGGAAGTGGACCGCGTCTATGTACATGCCGCGGTGGCTCATCATGAAGGCCGCGACCGGGGAGTCTATGCCGCCGGAGAGCAGCACGAGGCCCTTGCCGTTGGTCCCGAGCGGAAGCCCCCCGAAGCCCTTGACCTTGCCCTCGTAGACGTACGCCCTTCCGCGGCGCACATTGACGAAGATCGTGGAGTCGGGGTCGTGGACGTCCACCTTGAGCACCTTGCAGCCCTTTAGTACGTATGCCCCCATGCGCTTCGCGATCTGCGGCGACTCTATGGGGAAGGCCTTGTCGGCGCGGCGGGCGTCGATCTTGAAGGTCTTGATACCGCGCTTTTCTATGAGTCCCATGGCATAGCCCGCGGCTGCGCGGCCTACCTCGTCTATGGCCTCCTCGGCGCTCATGTCGTCGATGACGATCTCGAGCGCGGGGCTTATGGAGTCGACTCCGAAGACGCGGCCAACGCGCCTGAGGACGTCCTCCTCGGGCACGTCGAGCGGTGTGCGGACGAAGATGAGCCCGTCGACCCTCTCGCAGCGCACTCCTGCGTAGCTGCTAAGAAACTTCTTGATGCGCTGCACGAGCATGCGCTCGAAGTAAGACTTGTTGTCGCCCTTGAGCGCGGTCTCGCCGCAGCGGACTATGTAAATCTTTTCGCTTTCGTTGATCATTGCCTTGTTTCCTCAGATCTCCTGCAGACAGCGCCCCGGCTTTCCGGACCCGGCGCCTTCAGCGCCTGCCCTTCCTGAAGCCCGCGAGCCTTCTCTGCATCATGACCGCCGCCTCGAGCTTTTCGAGAGCGTAGCCGATCTCCTCTTCGGTGTTCTCCTCGCTGAGGGAGAAGCGCACCGCTCCCTGTATCTCCTCCGGGCTCAGGCCCATGGCGCTGAGCACATGGCTGCCCTTGCTGTGCGAAGAGCATGCCGAACCCGTCGAGACGCAGACTCCGCTCTCGTCGAGTGTGTGGAGCAGGACCTCGCCCCTGCAGCCGAGAAAGCTCACGTTCAGAACGGAGCATACCGCGTCGTCGGGACCGTTGACCTTGATGTCCGAGATGCGCTCCCTTATACCGGAAAGGAGCCTCGCCCTGAGCGCCGCCATCCTCGCTGTCCTTTCGGGCAGCTCAGCCGTGAGCAGCTCCGCTGCCTTCCCCATGCCGGCTATGCCGGCGGTGTTCTCCGTGCCGGAGCGGAAGCCCGACTCCTGACCGCCGCCGTGCATGAACACGGGGATGTGCAGACCCTCCCTCACGTAGAGGACTCCCACGCCCTTGGGCCCGTGGACCTTGTGGGCGGAGAGGCTGAGCATGTCGGCGCCGAGCTTTCTGACGTCTATGGGGAGCTTGCCCCAGCTCTGGACCGCGTCGCAGTGAAGCAGCGCCCCGGAGCCCGTCTCCCTCAGGACCTCCCTGAAGGCCTCTACGGGCATTACGGCGCCCGATTCGTTGTTTACGTGCATGATGCTGACGAGCACCGTATCGTCCCTCAGAGCGGCTCTTAGAGCCTCAGGGGAGACCTTCCCGTCAGGGGAGACCGGAAGGTATGTGACTTCCGCGCCCTGGCGCTCGAGCCACCTGCAGCACTCGAGTATCGCCGGGTGCTCGACGGAGCTCGTGATGATGTGCCTGCCCTGCTTCCTCCTGCTCTCCCAGACGGACTTGAGGGCGGTGTTGTCGCTCTCGGTGCCGCCGGAGGTGAAGAATATCTCCTTCTCGGACGCGCCTATGCTCCGGGCCACCGCGATCCTCGCCTCTCTGACGGCCTTCTCGGCCGAGAGCCCGAGGCGGTACATCGACGAGGGGTTCCCGAAGCCCGAGGTCAGAGCCTCGTTCATGGCCTCCACGACCTCCGGACGGGGCCTGGTGGTCGCGCTGTTGTCGAGATATACGAACATGGAGCTCCTTTCGCCGGAGAGCCTCAGTCCGGCTCTCCCATGCGCCGAGATCGGCCTGCATTAGCTGCAGGCCGATCCTTTTGACTGTAACTGTTTTGCGCTTTCCGCTACTTCGCGTAATCCACGGCGCGGATCTCGCGGATGACGTTGACCTTGATCTGGCCGGGGTACTCGAGCTCGCTCTCGATCTTCTGGGCGATCTCTCTCGCGAGCAGCTCGATCGAGTCGTCGGAGACCTGGTCGGGCTTGGCGATGATGCGGATCTCTCTTCCCGCCTGGATGGCGTAGGAGGTCTCGACGCCGGGAGTCGTGTTCGCGATCTCCTCGAGCTTCTGGAGGCGCTTGATGTAGGTGTCGAGGGTCTCCCTGCGGGCGCCCGGACGGGCCGCGCTGAGCGCGTCGGCCGCGGCGATGAGCACCGCTTCAGGGCTCTTGGCCTCGTAGTCGCCGTGATGGGCGGCCATGGCGTCGATGACAGCCTGGCTCTCCTTGTACTTCTTCAGCACGTCGATACCGATATCGACGTGAGTACCCTGGATCTCGTGGTCGAGGGCCTTGCCGATATCGTGGAGCAGTCCGGCTCTCTGCGCGAGCTTGACGTCGAAGCCGAGCTCACCGGCCATGAGGCCCGCCAGATGAGCGACCTCCATGGAGTGCTTGAGCACGTTCTGCCCGTAGCTGGTGCGGTACCTGAGCCTTCCGAGCAGCTTGACCAGCTCGGGATGCAGGTTGTGGATGCCCAGCTCGAAGGTGGCGGATTCGCCCTCGTTCTTGATTATGGTGTTGACTTCCTTGCGGGACTTCTCGACCATCTCCTCGATGCGGGCGGGATGTATCCTGCCGTCGACGATGAGCTTCTCGAGCGCGAGCCTCGCGATCTCTCTCCTGACGGGATCGAAGCCGGAGAGTATGACGGCCTCGGGGGTGTCGTCGATGATGAGGTCGACGCCCGTGGCCTGCTCTATGGCGCGGATGTTGCGGCCCTCGCGGCCGATGATCCTGCCCTTCATCTCATCGCTGGGAAGAGGAACGACGGAGACGGTGGTCTCCGCGACGTGGTCGGCGGCGCAGCGCTGGATGGCGCCGGTGATTATCTCCTTGGCCTGCCTGTCGGCTTCCTCCCTGGCCTTCGACTCAATGTCCTTGATCATCATCGAGGCCTCGTGGCGGACGTCCTGCTCGAGGCTGTCGAGCAGCATCTGCTTGGCCTCCTCGGCGGTGAAGCCGGAGATCTTCTCAAGCTCCTCTATCTGCTGCTGATGGAAGTTCTCGAGCTCCTGCTCCTTCTTCTCGATGCTCTGGAGCTTCTTGGTTATCTGCTCCTCTTTCCTCTCGATGTTCTCGGTCTTCTTGTCGAGAGAGTTTTCCTTCTGGATGAGTCTGTTTTCGGTCTTTTTGATCTCGTCCCTGCGTTCGCGGATATCCTTCTCCGCCTCGTTCTTGATCTGGTGGGCTTCGTGTCTGGCGTCGGCCAGAGTCTCCTTTCTGATCTGTTCCGAGCGGTTCTCGGCGTCGAGGATGAGGTTGCGCGCCTGGGTCTCGGCGCTGCCTATCATCTTCTCAGCCTGGTTCTTCCGGAGGATGTAGCCTCCGAGTATTCCGATGAGCAGAGTTACGAGAGCGATGACCGCGGCGATGATGCCCGGTATCATTTTCGCACCTCCTTGCGGTGAAACGGCCGTTCAGGCCGGTAAGCAAATTTTCATATTCAAAGCCGTTTATATATTATAAATGCCTTTGCATTTTGAAAATTATAAAATTAACCGATAAATTTTACAATATAATAGGCGTCAATGTCAACATAAAAAGCGGCTCCCGGAGCGGTGCCTTACCCGCCCCGTGCCGCCTGCCCGCGCCGGGCCGCCGCGGGAGATATATCCGTCCCGCGTCCTCCTGCGCTACGCTTCTTTTTTGAGCATGAGGCCGCGCTCCCTGAAGCTGACGTAGGAGCCGTCCCCGATGACTATGTGATCCACGACGCGTATGCCCAGCAGCGCTCCCGCCGCCTCCAGCTGGCGCGTGGTATCGAGATCCGAGGCGCTGGGATCGGGATCCCCGCTCGGATGGTTGTGCATGAGTATGACCGAGTAGGCGCCCTTCCTGACCGCCTTCGCGAAGACCTCTCTGGGATGGGAGATGCTCGAGTTCAGGCTGCCTACCGAGACGGTGTCGCAGCAGATCAGCTCGCTCTTGACGTTGAGCATGAGCACCCTGAGCTCCTCGCGCCTGAGGTCCTTCATCTCGTTCATGAAGAGCGCTGCCGCCTTGGAGGGGCTGTCCACGAGTGGCCTCGGCCCTCCCTCGCCCGCCGCGACCCGCCTGCCGAACTCTATGGCGGCCGATATGGACGAGGCCTTAGCCTCCTTGATCCCGGGGATCTTCATGAACTCCTCGGGCTGATAGCGCGCGAACTCGCCCAGCCCCGAGGGCTCGAGCGAGAGCACCCTGTCGGCGAGCCTCAGGGACGATTCGCCCCTGGTCCCGGAGCCGAGTATGACGGCGAGCAGCTCGGCGTTGCTGAGCTCTCTAACCCCGCGCGAAAAGAGCTTCTCTCTGGGACGGTCGCCGCCCGGAAGCCCCTTGATCCCGGCATTCACCGGATGCCTCCCGGTCTGTCCGCGGGGGACGTGCCGGCTGCCGGAGCCTTTGACGCGCCGGACGCGCCTCCGGCGTACTCCGTCCCCGCGAGCCTCTCCTTCACGGCCTCCATGGGGAAGCCGATCACGTTGTCGAGGGGACCGTCGATCCTGTCTATATGCTTTCCGAAGGCGCCCTGTATGGCGTATCCCCCGGCCTTGTCCATGGGCTCTCCGCTCTCAACGTAGGCGCGGATCTCGCCGTCGCTGTAGTCCCCGAAGAAGACGTCGGTGCGGGCGCTCACGAGGAGCTTCCGCCCGTCCGGAAGAGCCACGCAGGCTCCGCTGTAGACGGTGTTGACGTCCGCCCTGAGCGACTGCAGCATCCTGAAGGCATCGTCCGCGTCCGCGGGCTTGCCTATGATCTCACCGTCCTTGTAGACCACGGTATCTCCCGATATCAGCAGATGATCCCCGCGGCTGAGCGCGAGTGCCTCCGCCTCTTCGGCGCTGAGCTCTTCCCCCGCCCGCGCGCGGGCGTCAAGCTCTGCGAGCAGCTCCTTCGCCGCGACGTTCTTTCTGAAAGCGAGCGCGAGCACGGTCTCCTCGGGATCCAGAGCCGTAACTATATCCTCATCGCAGCCGGGCCTCAGCACCGCGAAGCGGGCTCCCTCAGCCCGCAGCATGTCCGCCCTCCTGGGCGATCCGGAAGCGAGTATGACCGGCAGTTCGTTTATCTTCATGGCTTTCTCCTTTGCATGGAGATATTATAATACCATTTTTTACCATATTCAAGTCCCGTACGGGACTTCCCCTTTATAAATAAGCGATAGGCCGGCTACGTTTTCCGCATAGCATTATCGGATTTTTTGTGTTTCACCGGCGCCGCCGGAAGTGCTAAAATAACTATTAACTATTCGCTCAGGAGATCATCATGGGAAAGATCATCTTAACGGCATCGGGAAAGGGAGGCTGCGGCAAGAGCACCTTCGCCGTGAACCTCGGCTACACGCTGGCCGCGGCGGGCCTCGACACCCTGCTCGTCGATTTCAATATAGGCCTCAGAAACCTCGACCTCTACCTCGGCCTGCAGGACCGCGTGCTCTTTGATTTCGGCGATTACCTCGCCGGCACCTGCAAGCTGCGCAAGGCCGTCGTGACCGACGGCGAGCTGGACAAGCTCCACCTGCTCTCCTGCCCGCAGATAAGGGACATCAAGGGCCTCAGCAGGCAGCACGTCTCAGGGCTCCTCTCCGAGCTCAGAGACCTCTACGACGCGGTGATAATCGATGCGCCCACGGGCATAGGCGAGCTCATCCGCGACCTCGCTTCCTGCGCGGACGCGGGAGTCCTCATCGTGACTCCGAATTTCTCCTCGATCAGAAACGCCGAGACCGTGAGCAAGAGGCTCGAAGGCCAGGGGCTAGCGAAGCGCTTCCACGTCATCAACCGCGTCAGGGCAGGCAGCACAGATCCCTCGCTCCCGCGCGTTGAGGACATCGAAAAGGCCGTCACCGTGCCTCTGATCGGCATAATCCCCGAGGACGAGAACATCGACATCGGAAACAACGCCGGACGCCCCGTGGTCTCCGCGAGGGACTCCTATATAGCCAGGAACTTCGAGGGCATAGCCGCGAGGCTCATGGGCTGAGACACAGCTTAAATACAGCAAAAGATCCCGCTTCAGCGGGGTCTTTTTTACAGCGAAGCCGCGCCGCAGCGCGGTGTTTCCAAGCAAAAGAAAGCCGCGCCCCATACGGGACGCGGCCTTGCCGTTTCATTATAGCTTATCAGCTTCGCTGCGGAGCCTCAGTTCTCCCCGAGCAGCTTGTAGAGCAGCCTGTAGAGCTCGCCCGCCTCGCCGGGCTCGAGCCTGACGCAGCCCGCGATCTCTCCCGGGACCCCGCTCGCCCTCTCCTCGAGCGCCCTGCCCTTTTCCGTGAGGAAGACGCGCACCGAGCGCTCGTCGTCCTCGCAGTGCCTCTTCTCGGCCAGGCCCTCGGCGCTGAGCTTCTTGATCAGCGGGGTGATGGTGCCGCTGTCGAGCCTCAGAAGCCCGCAGATGTCGCTCACGCGCAGGCCGTCGCACTCCCAGAGCACCATCATGACGAGGTACTGGGTGTAGGTCAGGCCCAGAGGCTTGAGATAGGGAGTGTAGGCCGAGGTGACCTGCCTCGCCGCCGCGTAGAGCGGGAAGCAGAGCTGGTTCTTCAGTTTCAGCTGCGGATAATCGCTCATCTCTCTACAGATTCTCGGAAAGCCAGGCCTCGAGCTGGGGCTGGGGAACGAAGCCCACGGTGCTGGCGACGCACTTGCCGTCCTTGAACACGGCGAGGGTCGGAACTGCCTGGATCATGAGGACGCCGCTGTCGGCGAGCTCTGCGACGAGCTCGTCGTTGTCGTCGATGTCGGCGGCGAAGAACTCGGCCTTGTCGGCGAGGAGATCGGAGACCTTCTCGAGCACGGGATGCATCATCTTGCAGGGGCCGCACCACACGGCCTTAAAATCCACTACCGCGGTCCTGGCGGCGAGGACTTCGCTGAAATCATTGTTTACAACTTCTTTGATCATGGCTGTATTTCCTTTCTATTTCGACTTATCGATATAGGAGACGGCGGAGAGAGCGGCTACATTGCCCTCGCCCGCGGCCTTGACGTACTGGTAAGGGGTCCCGGTGATGTCCCCGCAGGCGAAGCAGCCCGCGATGTTGGTGGACATGTCCCTGGCGACCTTGATGTGGGCGCCCTCGACCTCGAGTCCGGGGACCAGCTGGCCGGGCGCCACGCTGTCCCTGAGTATGAACACTCCGTCGGTGACGAGCTCACCCGCGTCGGTCCTGAGGGCGACCTTGCGGCCCTCGCGCTTCTCTATTCCCAGAGGCTTCACGTTCAGGACCTCGATGTTCTCCTCGCTGAAAACGGGAGCGGGCTCGTCCTTCCTGTATACGGGGATATAGTACACCTTGTCGGCGATCTCGGCAAGGAAGCTCGCCTCGTGCTCCTCCTTGGGGCTGAAGCCGCAGACCGCGGCGCTCTTACCCCTGTAGAGGGCGGCGTCGCAGGTGGCGCAGTAGCTCACGCCGCGGCCGAGGAGCTCCTCCTCGCCGGGCAGGGGCTTGCCCGCGACCACGCCGCTGGCGATGATGACCGCCTTGGCCTCGTACATGGCGTTCTCCCCGCCCTGGAGGGCGAAGTAGTCGCCCATGGAGTAGACCGCGTTGATCTTGTCCTCGGTGATCTCGATGCCCATGGCGTCGAGATGCCTGGAGAAGGCAGCGCCTATCTCCGCGCCCGGAGCCTCGGGGAAGCCCGGATAGTTGAGTATGGTGTGAGCCTTGGCGAGCTTGGCGCTAAGGTCTTTGCTCCCGAAGAGTATGACGCTCTTGTTGCGGACCTTGGAGGTGATCGCCGCTGAGACTCCCGCGGGACCAGTTCCTATGACCGCTATATCGTATCTTTCCATGACAGCTCCTTCCATGCCGGAGATCCGGGTCCGGCTGTCCCGATGCCGCTTAGATGAGGGAGGCTACGCAGGCCTCGACGTCCTTCATGTCGGCGGTCGGCTCGAAGCGGGCGACGACGTTGCCTTCCCTGTCGACCACGAACTTTGTGAAGTTCCACTTGATGTCCGGGTTGTTCTTGAAGTCCTTGTCGAACTTGCCGACAACGGCGTTCATCATCATGGCCTTGGGGCCCTTGCCGAAGCCCTTGAAGCCCTGCTGCTCCTTGAGGTAGCCATAGAGGGGAAGCGCGTTCTCGCCGTTGACGTCGGACTTTTTCATCTGCGGGAACTGAGTGTTGTACTTGAGGGTGCAGAACTCGTGGATCTCCTCGTCGGTCCCCGGGGTCTGGCCGGCGAACTGGTTGCAGGGGATGTCGATGATCTCGAGCCCCTGATCGTGGAACTTCTCGTAGATCTCCTCGAGCTCCTTGTACTGCGGGGTGAAGCCGCAGCCGGTAGCGGTGTTGACGATCAGCATGACCCTGCCTCTGAAGCTCTCGAGGGCGATCTCCTCTTTCTTCGGGGTAATCACGCTGTAATCATAGATGCTCATTCCTTTTTCCTCCTGTCCGGTATATCAAACTCCTGTTTTGACTGATTTATATTTGATGCAACTTAATTGTATCAAATATATCTCTCCTGTCAAGAAGTTTTTTCGCGATATACCCGGCTGGAAGGAGCGAAATGCCCGGGCCTCGAGCTGCTTGAGATTGGAGCTGAGCGTCCTGTCCGAGACGTTCCTGAGGTAGCGCTTGAGCTCGTTGAAGCGCACGGTCCCGAACTCCATGAGTAGGGAAGGAGGCCTGTCCGGCGTTTCAGGTAATAAAAGACCCTGCCCCGTCCGCGGGGGGACGAAGCAGGGGGTGGAAACGGTTTATGAAGCAGCGCCTGAGCGCCCGGAAGCCCGGTCGACGCGGCTGAGCCGGCTTGCCGGCGCGGGCAGCCCGCCTGAGCCCGCCTCAGTTCTTCAGGCTCTGCAGCGGGGCGGGGATCCTTCCTCCGCGCGCGATGAAGGCCGCGCTGGACTCGGGGTGCACCGGCATTACGGGGGCGCTGCCGAGCAGGCCGCCCATCTCTATGGTGCCGCCGACGCCCTTTCCAGGGGCGGGCAGTATCCTCACGGCGGTGGTCTTGCTATTGACCATGCCTATCGCCGCCTCGTCGGCTATGATCGCGGCTATGGTCGAGGCCGGGGTGTCTCCCGGCACCGCTATCATGTCGAGGCCTACCGAGCAGACGCAGGTCATCGCCTCGAGCTTGTCTATGGTCAGGGTGCCGAGCCTAGCGGCGGCTATCATGCCCTCGTCCTCGGACACGGGGATGAAGGCGCCGGAGAGTCCTCCGACGGAGGACGAAGCCATCACTCCGCCCTTCTTGACCGCGTCGTTGAGCAGCGCGAGGGCGGCGGTGGTGCCGTGGGTCCCGCAGGTCTCGAGCCCCATCTCCTCGAGTATCCTCGCGACCGAGTCGCCGACCGCGGGAGTCGGAGCGAGGGAGAGATCGACTATACCGAAGGGAGTCTCAAGGCGCCTCGATGCCTCCATGGCCACGAGCTGCCCCATGCGGGTCACGCGGAAGGCGGTCTTCTTGACGGTCTCGGCCACGACGTCGAAGGGCTGTCCCTTGACCTCCTTGAGGGCCTCGTGGACCACTCCGGGGCCGGAGACGCCGACGTTGATGACCTTCTCGGCCTCGCCGGTGCCGTGGAAGGCGCCCGCCATGAAGGGGTTGTCCTCGACGGCGTTGCAGAAGACGACGAGCTTGGCGCAGCCCAGGCCGTCCCTGTCCGCGGTGATCTCGGAGGTCTTCTTGACGATCTCGCCCATGAGCTTCACGGCGTCCATGTTGATGCCGGCCTTGGTGGAGCCGACGTTGACCGAGGAGCAGACGTACTCGGTGCTGCTGAGGGCCTCAGGGATGGAGCGTATGAGCTTTTCGTCGGCCACGGTCATGCCCTTCTGAACGAGGGCGGAGTAGCCGCCGATGAAGTTGACCCCGCAGCTCTTTGCCGCGCGGTCCATCGCGAGGGCGAAGGGAACGTAATCGTCGGTATCGGAGGCTCCCGCGACCAGAGCCATCGGGGTCACGGAGATCCTCTTGTTGACTATGGGGATGCCGAACTCGGTCTCGATCTCCTCGCACTCGGGCACGAGGCGCTCGGCGCTGCGGCAGATCTTGTCGTATATCGCGTCGCAGGCTGCCTTCGGGTCTGGCCTGCAGCAGGAGAGCAGCGATATGCCCATCGTCACCGTGCGGATGTCGAGGTGCTGCTGCTCTATCATCTTGATGGTCGAAAGTATGTCCTTCTGGTTGATCATGAGCCTCTCCTAGATGCTGTGCATGGCGTCGAAGATCTCCTCGCGCTGGATGCGCGCGGAGAGCTCCATCTTCCTCCCGAGCTCCTCGAGGGCGTCCGAGAGCTCCTTGAAGCTCACGGAGCAGTTCTTCACGTCGACCATCATGACCATGGTGAAGTTGCTCTGCAGTATTGTCTGGGATACGTCGAGCACGTTGACGTTCCTCTCGGCGAGCAGCTTGCAGACCGCCGCGAGTATACCGACGCGGTCGCGGCCGAGCACCGTTATTATTGCGTTCATATGGGTATCCTCCCCGTAGATCTCCTTCTTCATCAGCGCGAGCACCTCAGGGATGTCCAGGCCTGTGGTGTCCACCACCTTGGAATCCTCGGTGATAGTGAGCGGGCTGTTCTCGCGGTAGGTGTCGCGGTAATCCCTGGCCTCGATGTCTGCCTTGACGCTCTCGAAGTCGCAGGGCAGGCCCTTTGCCTCGAGCTCGAGCGCGCGGCGCCTCGCCCTCTCCTCCACGGAGGCGGTCAGGTAGAACTTGTGCTCCGCGAAGGGCAGTATCTTGGTCGTGATGTCGCGCCCGTCCATGATGACGGACTTCCTGAGGCCCATGGCCTGCTGGATCTGTGCGAGCTTCTCCCTCACCTCGAGCACGGCGGAGCTGGCGGAGGCGAGCTCAGAGATCTCGGGAGTCCTGATGAGGCCCGAGACGTCCTCTCCGTCCAGGTATACCCTGCCGCCCGCGTAGTCGACGTCGGTGGAGGCGAGCAGCGCGGCGAGAGCTTCGGGGTCCTTGTAGTCTGTCCCGGTGCGGCTGAGCTTCAGGGCCAGGGCCCTGTACATCGCCCCTGTGTCTATGTAGTCTATGCCGAGCTCCTCAGCGAGCAGCTTTGCTATGGTGGATTTTCCGGCCCCCGCGGGGCCGTCTATGGCTATCCTTACGATATCACTCATTTTTTGTGTCCTTGTTCTTAATCTTCTTGGCCTTCTTGTATCCGTCGGGGCCGAGCAGCTTTTCTATCTCCGCGATGAAGGTCCCGACGTCCTTGAACTGCCTGTAGACGGAGGCGAAGCGCACGTAGGCGACCTCGTCGAGCTCCTTGAGCTCGTCCATGACCATCTCGCCTATCTGCTGAGTGCTGACCTCCTTCTCCATCATGTTGTTGAGGCGGCGCTCGATGTCGCTGGCGACCTCCTCCATCTGGTCCATGGTGACCGGGCGCTGGGCGCAGGCCCTCATGATGCCGGTGAGGATCTTGTTGCGGTCGAAGCTCTCGCGGCTTCCGTCCCTCTTGACGACCATGAAGAGCATCTCCTCGACCTTCTCGTAGGTCGTGAAGCGCTTACCGCAGGCGATGCACTCCCTCCTGCGCCTTATGGCCTTTCCATCCTCGGCGGGACGCGAGTCCACTACCTTCGTATCCTGAGCTTCACAAAACGGGCACTTCATACGCTGCCTCCTGTCATAGCTGCTTTAAGCACGTGCGTCCGACGCACAAGTCAAAATATATAATAACCCGCATCTTGTGGCATGCGCAAGAGATGCGGGTCAAAATACTACAAAATGTGCTCGCGATGAGGGCCGCGCAGGGACCTTGCGGCTCCGCCGCCCGGCGTACGCCTCTAGCCTCTGATCTCCTCCTCGGGCTGGTCGGCGTGAGAGGCTCTGGCCTCCTCAGCCTTTCTCGCCTCGAGCTCGGCCTTCTCCTTTTCCTTCTCGCGGCTCCTGATGCCGGCTCCGATCTTGAAGGATATCGAGAGGAATATCAGTCCGACGATGACGGCGCCGGCGCACCAGGCCATCCTGCTGAATATCCCCGCAAGGGCCTTGACGGCGGGGTCGGCCATCACTATCGCGATGGCGCTCTTGTTGGACATGTAGGTGAAGAGGAGCACCGCGGCGCCCCCGATGATGAGGATCAGGGCGATCCAGGTCGAAAGCTTTTTCAAGAATCTCATTGGTATTTCCTTTCCGCTCCGGCCGGACGCCGGGGGCTTATGATCATTATACCACTTTCAGCGCGGGGAGAAGCTGTCCGTCTGTTCAGCTTCTTCCGAGCCGCCCGAGCAGGGCGAGCGTGAAGTCCTGGGCGGCGGAGGCGGTCTCCCGCTCGTACTCCTCGCCCGTGAGCTCGCTGTTGCTGATGACGCGGACGCAGAGGAAAGGCACTCCGAAGGAGGCGCAGACCTGCGCCGCGGAGTAGCTCTCCATGTCCTCGCAGTCGGTCCCGTAAGCTCTCCTGAGCTCGGCTATGCGGGCGATCTCGCGGTTCCAGACGTCTCCGCTGCCCACGGTGCCGCGGATGACGCGCCCGGAGAGCCTGCCCTCTTCGCGGAGGACTTCGGCTGTCCCGCGCGCCGCGGCGAGCAGCTCATCCGAGCTGCAGAGCTCGTACACACTGCGGGGCTCCGCGAGCATGAGCTCGGTCTCGAAGGGCTTCCATAGCGAGGTCCTGACGCCGCTGCCTTCGGGATGGGGATCCGACATGTAGGCTCCGATGTTGACGAGCCTTTCGGCCAACACCAGGTCTCCCCTCCTGAGCTCTGGAGAATGGGCTCCGGCAGTGCCCTGGATGATCAGAAGATCGGGCTTCGCTTCCCGCAGCGCGAGCGCCGCGCAGGCAGCCGCGTTGGCGGTGCCTATGCCGCAGCGGACGGCGGTCACGCGGACCCTGCCGATATCCCCCGTGACGAGCTCCCAGGAGCCCTCGCGCAGGGTCTCGGCTCCGCTGAGCGCTCCCATCACGCGGCCGATCTCGCAGTCCATGGCTCCGAGCACGGCGGCGTGCAGCCTGCCGCTGGGCTTTCCGTCCATGCTAGACCTCCGTGGCCTCGAGCAGCTCCACGTCGGGATGCCTCTCGATGAAGTAGTTCAGAGTGAACTGGTTCGCGAAGAGAAGCATGGGCCTGTCGAAGCGGTCGAAGACCATCATCGTGCGCCCGTCGGTGAGCGACCTGACGCGGTCGACGTCCTCGGGAGTGCCCTCGCACTTCACCCAGCGCGCGACCGACATGTCGAGGCTCTGCAGCCTCACCGGTGCGTTGTACTCGTTCTCGAGCCTGTAGTTGAAGACCTCGATCTGGAGCTGTCCGACGGCTCCGATCACGGTCTCGTTGTATTCGTTGTGATAGACCTGGATGGCTCCCTCCTGGGCAAGCTGCTGCACGCCTTTTTGGAACTGCTTGGCCTTCATTGTGTCTTTGGGCAGCACCAGTGAGAATATCTCGGGAGGGAAGGTGGGCAGGGGCTCGAACTCGAAGCGCTGCTTTCCGGTGTAGAGGGTGTCGCCTATCATGAAGTTGCCGGTGTCGTAGATGCCTATGACGTCGCCGGCCATGGCGGTGTCCACGTTGGCCCTCTCGTTGGCCATGAGCTGGGTGGACTGGGCCAGCTTTATGGGCTTTCCGGTCCTGGCCAGGTTCACGGTCATGCCCCTTTCAAAGGTGCCGGAGCATATCCTGATGAAGGCGAGGCGGTCTCTGTGGGCGGGGTTCATGTTTGCCTGGATCTTGAAGACGAAGCCGGAGAACATGGTGTCATCGGGCTCTATTATGCCGTCGGTCGAGTTATGGACGGCAGGCTCAGGTGCCATCTTCAGGAAGTGCTTCAGGAAAGGCTCTACGCCGAAGTTTGTGATGGCGGAGCCGAAAAATACGGGAGTCAGCTGTCCGTGGAGGACCTTGTCCATGTCAAGCTCGTCGCCTGCCATGTCGAGGAGCTCTATGTCGTTTCTCAGAGTCTCCAAATGGCCCGGCATGAGCATCTTTTCAAGTGCGGGATCGTCGATGCCTGAGACCTTCTCGGTGACCATGGAAGCGCCGTGGTCGTTGTTTTCCTTGTCGAAAACGAGGACGCTCTGGGAGGAACGCTCATAGACGCCCTCAAAGTCGCCGTCGGTGCCTATCGGCCAGTTGACGGGGCAGGAACGGATGCCGAGCACCTTTTCGAGCTCGTCCATAAGGTCGAACGGGTTCTTTGCGGCACGGTCCATCTTGTTAATGAACGTGAATATCGGGATGCCTCTTCTGCGGCAGACCTGGAAAAGCTTGATCGTCTGTGCCTCAACACCTTTCGCGCCGTCAAGGACCATGACCGCTGCGTCTGCGGCGCAGAGGGTACGGTAGGTGTCCTCGGAGAAGTCCTGGTGTCCGGGGGTATCGAGGATGTTGATGTGGCAGCCGTCGTATT
>JAEENW010000173.1 GCA_016283945.1 Bacillota bacterium | reverse complement strand
CGTTCAGCGGCCGGCGCTGCGGATGTCCGCCTCAGACGCCGCGGATGGCTCTCGTACGATAAAAACCGGGGCGTCCGCCCCGGCGAAATCATATGAAAGACCTATGTGTGTTCAGTAGTGCAGCAGCGCGAAAGCTCTCTGCATGCGGGTGGCGCGTTCAGTCTTCTTCCATCCCGAACAGCTCGACCAGCCTGTCGAAGTTGTAGGGGTAAGCGTTGATGCCGCTGATATTCAGCTGCCTGCGGCCGGACTTGAACTTCAGTGTGAACTCCCACTCCTCACCATCAAGGATTGTACTGTCAATGTAGCTGCACTTCCATTCGCCGATATGCAGGCGCCGCAGGCTGTCTATGAACTCATCCTTCGTCCAGCGCCCATCCTTCGTCCAGCGCTCCTCTTCCGGCTCGAACTGGCTTTGCGTCCAGGGACGTGCGGTCTCGAAGACCGCCTTATCTCCCTTTATCGTACAGCGCCTGGTGGTGTAGCCGCCGAAATAATGCCCCTTGAAGAATGTCGCGCTCTCGAGCTTGTCCAGCGCCTCGTCTATCCTCCGGCTGCGCTTCTCCAACGCGGTCGGGACGTAGACGCCGCCGGCCTCCTCGTAAGCCCGCACCGCCCTTTCCAGATACTCGCGGTTTATTTCAAGCATGGACCAGCTATCCGGGAAAAATAGTTTATCCCCAGACGTGTCCCCCAGCTCCCGCCTCATACGGGCGATCTCCCTCCTGAGCGACCTGATCTCCGTAAGAAGCTGCTCAGGACTCTTTCCCTTCAGATACATCTCGTAATAAGTCTCAGGATCTATCATCATCTCTCCTCACCTCCATACGCGCAGTATAGCTCCCCCAGCCGGCCGGAGGGTCGCCCGCAAGGCGACTTCGGAGAACATACTATGCGCGGGTGGAGCGAGAAGAGGCATCCCCGTCGGCCGGGGAGCGCCTGCACCGCAGAACGTGGGGATACCGAGCGGCAGGACCCGCTCACAGTCTTATGCGCGGGTGGCGCGAGAAGAGGCATCCCCGTCGGCCGGGGCGGGCCTTGACTAAGAGACACCTCCTATAAAAAAGACCGGACCCCTTGCGGGGTCCGGTCTCTTTGCGCCGGCGGACGGAGGAGCCCGCCGGATCTGATGGTCTTTCCCGCGCGGAAACCCCTTTTAGGGCAGCCCGCGCTTTTCTTCTAATCGAAGGTCTTTATGATCTGGGCCACGTACCTCGCGAGCTTCGTGAGGTCTGCCGCGCTTATAGCGTCGTCCTTCGTGACGTCGGCAGCCTGCAGGGCCGCGGAATCCTCGAGGAGCTCGATCTTGGCCACGTGCCTAGCGAGCTTGGTGAGGTCCGCCGCGGTGACTTCTCCGTCACAGTTGACGTCGCCGAGCAGGAAGGGCTTCTTCTCCATGACCCTGACGTAGGGATCGCTGCCGCTGTAGCTCAGAGTGTCGAGCTTCTCGGCCTCAAAGCTGTCCGCGCCCGCGTAGACGATGGTGTTCTCTCCCGCTGTGACGGTGCAGTTGACAGCTCTGTAGCCTTCGGCCGTGAGGCTTCCGTCGACAGTGATGCTCCCGGCATTGATCCCGACCGCGTAGCCCATGTAGGAATAGGTGTTCTCGCACTTCACTTCACCAGCGCGCGCCTTGAGCTCACATCCGGAGTTCACGGTGACCGCGCGGCCGTAGGCCGAGCAGACTCCGTTGCTCTGTCCGTAATTCATATTGCCGTAGTAGTTGCTCCTCATTCCGGTCCTGCCACCGCTCACATCCGCGGTCACGCCGTCCGACAGCGTCATGTCGCCGTCATAGATGTAGATGCCGTATGAGGTCCGGGTGCTGTTCTCGGGAAGGTCGATGCCGTCGATCTGAAGCGTTCCGGGGCCGCTGATACTGAGAGACCTGCGTGAAAAGATGCCGTAGCCCGTCTGATCCATGTCTTCCTTGCCAGCACCGTCTATCGTGAGGCTCGCGCCCTCTTCGAATACGATATTGAGATCACCGTTAACGTCATAGGTATAGATGCCTGCCGGATCGCCGTACTCATCGTAGGTACTCACGTTGATGCTGTTCTCGCCCTTGACAAGCACGGTCAGATCGCCAAGACTATCATCTCTGAACTCGATGCCCTTGCTGCGCGTCTCAGGAGTGATGTCTGCGCCGTTCAGCGTAAGGGTGGACGTAGCCTCGTCGAAGCTGACGGTCCCGTCTCCGAGCACGTCGGAGGCGTTCTCGTCGTTGACGCGTACGTCGCCGACCCAGAGCTTATAGGCCGAGCCGCTCAGGAGGTACTTGTACGAGGCGTAGGCGTAACGGTCGAACTCGACCGGTTCGGATCCGTCGGCGTTCGGAGAGACCTTGCGGATCTCGCCGTTCTCGCTCACGTAGATGGAGCCGGTGCATACCTGAGCGGTCCGGCTGCCGTCCGCTATGAGCTCGAGCGAGCCTCCCCTGATGTCGGGATATCCGTAGATCGCGTAGCTCGTGGGAGCCTCGGAGGAGCTGATCTTCGCCTTGCCGCCCGAGATCGAGACGGTACCGTTGACACCGTAGCAGTATCCGGATTCCTGATCGCTTGGCTCTTCCGCGGTGACTGTGATCTCACCTCCGGTGACGGTCAGGCTCCCGTAGATGCCGCGGGTGTAGGCGCCGTTACCGCTGCTGATGACAGTCTTGCCTCCGCTTATGGTTACGCTGCTGTCCACTCCGTAGGAGGCGGAGTTTGTTTCGCTTGCGCCGCTGATGTTTACTTCACCGCCGCTGACCGTGAGGCTGCTGTATACGCCGCAGCTGGTGTA